>JAZNCY010000200.1:0-6130 GCA_045587825.1 Acutalibacteraceae bacterium | reverse complement strand
CTGAGTTAAAGTTATTATGCTTTGACTCAGGTTTATTATTTTCCCTGATACCACTAAAAAATAACAATTATCAATATAATATACTTATCGTGAAAGGATTACCATTATGAACAAAATCAGAATTTCAGACCGTACAATTTTACTTAAATCACAAGGTAATGAAGCAACTCTTAGCTTCAAAGAAAAGGTTGAAATTGCACGACTCTTAGAAAGTGCTAATGTTGATGTTGTTGAATTCCCTGCAATTGAAAACGAAAAGACTGACACACTTCTTTTAAAAACTGTGTGTGCATTTTTAAAGAATAGCATTATGAGTGTCCAGGTAGGCACAACTCCTGAAAGTGTTGAAGCTACATACAATGCAATTAAATCTGCTTCTAAACCAAGACTTTCTGTTGCACTCCCCGTTTCCCCTGTTGGAATGGAATACACCTGTCACAAAAAAGCTCCTAAAATGATTGAGCTTATTAAAGCATTGGTAGAAAAGGCTGTTTCACTTTGTGATGATGTTGAATTCGTTGCACTTGATGCTACAAGAGCAGAAAATGACGTTTTAGTTTCTACAATAAAAACTGCAATCAGCGCAGGTGCAAAAACAATTACAATCTGCGATAATGAAGCAGCTATGCTCCCAGATGCATTTATAAATTTCGTGGAAGAAACTAAAAAAGCAATTCCTGAATTAGGGTCTGTTAATTTAGGTGTTTTATGTGAAGACACAAACGGCTGTGCAGCGGCTTCTTCTATGCTTGCAGTAACTCACGGTGCAGTAGAAGTGAAATGCGCTTCTTATAATTCTAACATTACATCAATTGTTACTGTTTCAAATATCATAAGAAATAATGGCGACAAATTAGGTGTTTGCTGTGGTATTAAATACAGCGAGTTTTTAAGAATTATAAATCAGGTTGCAAAAATTGCTGATGGCAAACAAATTATTTCAGTTACAGAAACAACAAGTAGTGTTCCTGCATCTGAATTCAACTTAACTGAAAATGATTCTCAAGAAACCGTTTTAAAGGCAGTTAAAAATTTAGGCTACGATTTATCTGACGAAGATAGTGCAAAAGTATTTGAACGCTTCAAATCTGTTGCAAGTAAAAAGACAATTTCAAACAAAGAGCTTGATGCTATTGTTGCAACAACTGCACTTCAGGTTACACCTGCTTATAAATTAGTAGATTACGTTATTAACACCGGTAACATTATCACTTCATCTGCTCAGATTACACTCGAAAAAGATGGTGAAAACAAACAGTCTATTGGCATTGGTGACGGTCCTATTGATGCGGCATTCACTACTATTGAGCAGATTGTTGGTCATCACTACGAGCTTGATGACTTCCAGATTCACTCAGTTACAGAAGGTAGAGAGGCAACTGGTTCTGCACTTGTTAAGCTTCGTGCAAACGGCAAGCTTTATTCTGGTAACGGTGTTTCTACTGATATTATCGGCGCAAGTATAAGAGCATATATTAATGCTATTAACAAGATTATCTTTGAAGAAATTTAATGGGAGGGATAAAAATGAAACTTTCTTTTTCAACAAAGGGTTGGCACGGCTATTTGTGGGAAGATTTCACAAGAATTGCTTCTGAACAAGGCTTTAACGGAATCGAGCTTCACAATGTAAACAACCCATCCTTCACAGAAAAAAATGGTGCTTTTTATATGAGTGCTGCACAGGCAACTGTTCGTGAGCTTTATGAAAAGAATTTAAGAATTCCTTGTATTGATACTCTTAAAAACCCTGCTTCTAAAGAAGAAAGAGACGCTTTTTCTGAAGAATTAAATAAATGCCTCCAGATTGCTTCTACACTTCATATCCCTTACGTCCGTATTAAAGCAACTGACACAGGCGAAGATTACGAAGAGCAGAAGAAAGAAGTTATTTCTGTTCTTTCAGAAATTATTCCTGAAGCAGAAAAAAATAACGTTACAATTATTATTGAAACATCAGGTCTTTTCTCAGACACAACAAAACTCTTAGAAGTTCTCAACACATTCTCCTGCGATTCACTCGCAGCGCTCTGGGACTTTTATTCACCATATTTTATTGCAGGTGAAGAACCTGAAGCAACTATTAAAAATCTTGGTGCTTACGTAAAACACGTTCACATAAAAGACGCTACAAGAGAAAATGGCGAAACAAATTATTGTCTTATTGGCGAGGGTGAATACCCTATTGAAGAAGCAGTTTTAGCACTTACTTCTGTAAACTACAACGGCTTTGCTTCTATTGAATGGGACCCAAAATGGATGCCTGAGCTTGACGATATGGAGATTATATTCTCTCACTTTGTAAGCTTTATGGCACAATTTGGCAACACTTCAAGAGCAAAGAAAACTCTTTACTCAAACAAAACACATACTGGTAAATATGTATGGAAAAAAGAAACACTTATTGATGCTACCTTCTCACAGGTGCTTGACCGAATGGTTGAAGAATTTCCTGACCAGTATGCTTTTAAATACACAACTCTTGACTACACAAGAACATATTCAGAATTCCGTGACGATGTTGACGAGTGCTGCAGAGCATTCCTCTCACTCGGTGTAAAGCCTGGTAGTCACGTTGCTGTGTGGGCAACAAACGTGCCACAGTGGTACATTGCATTCTGGGCTGCTACAAAAATCGGCGCAGTTCTTGTTACAATGAATACTGCTTATAAAATTCACGAAGCGGAATATCTTTTAAAACAATCTGATACTCATACTCTTATTTTAATTGATGGATATCGTGATTCAAACTACAACGAAATTATTGGTGAGCTTTGCCCTGAACTTGAAAACACAGTTCCAGGCGAACCACTTCACTCAAAAAGATTACCATTCTTAAGAAACGTTATTACAGTAGGCTTTAAGAAAAAAGGTTGTCTTACCTGGGAAGAAGCTATAAACAGAGCGCCATCTGTACCAAAAGAAGAGGTTTACAGAATTGCTGCTACTGTTGACGTTAACGACGTTTGCAATATGCAGTACACATCAGGTACAACAGGCTTCCCTAAAGGCGTTATGCTCACTCACTACAACATTGTAAACAATGGTAAAAATATCGGTGACAGAATGGACCTTTCTACTGCTGACAGAATGATGATTCAGGTGCCTATGTTCCACTGCTTTGGTATGGTTCTTGCTATGACTGCAACAATGACACACGGTGGTACAATTTTACCACTTCCATACTTCTCACCAAAGCCAGCACTTGCTTGTATTAACGCTGAAAGAATTACTGCATTCCACGGTGTTCCTACAATGTTTATTGCTCTTTTAGAGCACCCAGACTTCCCGAAAACAGACTTCTCATATATGAGAACAGGTATTATGGCTGGTAGCCCTTGCCCTATTGCAGTTATGCAGGACGTTGTAAATAAAATGAATATGAAAGAAATCACCATTGTTTATGGTCAAACTGAGGCTTCGCCTGGTTGCACAATGAGTTCAACTGACGACCCACTCGAAGTCAGAGTTGCTACAGTTGGTAGAGCATTACCTGAAATTGAGTGTAAAATTGTTGACCCTGAAACTGGTGAAGATTGTCCTGACGAAGTTAACGGTGAATTTGTTGCACGTGGCTACAACATTATGAAAGGCTACTACAAGATGCCTAAAGCTACTGCTGCCGCTATTGATAAAGACGGCTGGCTTCACACAGGCGACCTTGCTTGCAGAACACCTGACGGCAACTACAAAATTACTGGCAGACTTAAGGATATGATTATTCGTGGTGGTGAAAATATTTACCCTAAAGAAATCGAAGAATTTATTTACACCCACGAAAACGTTAAAGACGTTCAGGTTATTGGCGTTCCAGACGAACAATATGGCGAAGAAATAATGGCTTGCATTATTCTCAAAGAAAACGTTTCAATGACTATAGAAGAAATGAAGCAATACATTATGGACCACATGGCTCGTCACAAGGTTCCTAAATACATTGACTTTGTTGATTCATTCCCAATGAATGCCGCTGGTAAAATTCTTAAATACAAAATGCGTGAAAATGCTATTGAGAAGTACGGACTTCAGAAAGCAAATTCAGTAGAAACAGCCTAAGCTTGCTTTGCAAGGTTAGAAACTATGAATTAGCTATCAGGAAATAGTTAATTAAAAATTGAAAAATATATCCTATCATTTTTAGCTGCTATAAATTACAACTTAAAATGATAGGATAAATTTCTTATAGTAAAACCTTATTTCCTATTTCCTATTTCCTATTTCCTATTTCCTGTTTCACGCTTCCTTATATAAAAAAAAGAGATGAATAACATGAAAAAATACTATATAATAGACTCACACTGTCACATTTATCCAGAAAAGATAGCGCAAAAAGCAACTGACAGTACAGATAAATTTTATGGTGTAACTCACGCACCATTTCACGGCACAACAAAAGAGCTTATAGAGCAAAGTGAAGCTTCTGGCGTTAGCAAAATGCTCGTGCAATCTGTTGCGACAACTGAAAAACAAGTTTCAAGTATAAACCACTTTATAGCTGATGAGGTAAAAAAATATCCTGATAAATTTATAGGCTTCGGCACACTCCACCCGAATTCTGACGACTTGGAAAGAGATATAAAAGAGCTTATATCTTTAGGTCTTAAAGGTGTAAAGCTTCACCCTGATATTCAGAATTTTAAAATTGACGATTACCGTTGTCTTAAAATTTACGAGCTTTGCGAAAAGTATCATTTACCAATTTTAATGCACACGGGCGACTCTCGCTACGATAACTCTAATCCAAACAGACTTTTACCCGTAATGGAAATTTACACCGATTTAACTGTTATAGGTGCTCACTTCGGCGGTTACTCTATATGGGAAGAAGCAAGTGAAAAACTTTCACAATTACCGAATTTATATGTTGACACCTGCTCGGCATTTTTCGCCTTAGAAAAAGAAACAGCATTAAAAATCATCCGTCGTTATGGTGCAGATAAAGTCATTTTTGCAACCGACTACCCAATGTGGCGACAGAAAGATGAGTTGGATTATATCTTGTCACTTGGTCTTACGGATGATGAGCTCGAGAAGATTTTTAGTAAGAATATTTTGAAGGTGTTAGGAATTAGGAACTAGGAATTAGGAATTAGATATTAGAAAACTCGTGTATAGTTTTTGCTACACACGAGTTTGTTATTTAATACTGAAAATGTGATTTCACAAACACAATCGGGTCGTTTTTGGTATAACGCATTTCAAATTCAACCCCTATTGCTCCCGACCAAATAATATAGTCATTAATACACCCTTCTCTTATCTCAATGTTTTCTGCTTCTTCTAATGGAATTTCAGCAAAAGTAACATCATCTATTATATAAATTTGTTCTTCTCCATTATCATTAGAAGATACTGTATAACTACATGGTTCGCCATCTTTATCTATATACTCTTCAAATTCACTAGTACCACGAAATTTAAAGTTCTGTTCATCTTTATAAAGCTCCATCATACTATTATGACAGTCTTCAAAAAAACTTTTTGCATCTTCCGGTGTTTTACAATCTATATAATAATTATAATTATTTAATCTACCATTCGGGAAATATCTTGTAAAAGCAATGAATTCGATTTTTTTACCTTCATAATCAAATTCGAATTGATAGTTTATTGAACCTGTTTCCGAATTCATTCCACTTATTTCTTGTGGTAAACCATATCTTAATATTACATCACTCGGTCTGCTACACCAATCTAAATCTGGCGTTAAAAACGAAACTGGTACATTTCTGAACTCGAATGGCACAATATTTATACCACTAATCGCAATATTTAAAACACTTAAACCTATTATAACTATTACAACAATTTTAATAAACTTCTTTGAAATCTTAATTTTTTTCATAAACCCCACCTCTTTATAATTCTCATTGTACTATAAAAGCAAACAAAACACAAGATGCGCTTCAACTCATCAGAACCAGGATTGCTAACTCACTAACCCGCTAACTTACTAATTAACTAACTATATTCCCCCTAAATTCGCTTTTTGAGGGATGTAAAAAAACGAAGAAATTTTATAGAATACTTAGCATAAATAAAAATAAACGCTTTATTATTACAAATAAATCAAGTTTATTTAAAAGGTGAAATTATGAACTACAAAAAAATTCTATCGTTTTTTCTATTG
>JAZNCY010000199.1:0-2480 GCA_045587825.1 Acutalibacteraceae bacterium | reverse complement strand
TTTAAATTAAAACTTTTTTGTCAAAAAAATACTTTTAATTTAAAAACAAAGAGACAGAATTTCAGTGTTTTTCTTTTATTTTTAAAGTTTTAATTTTTAATTTAAAAATTTTATGTTTCTAGCGAGAAAAGCACAACGACATAAGACCGCTGATTTTACATATTTATGGTTTTACATAAAATCGGTTAATTGTTACTCTTGGTTTGCTGTACACATGATACTGAATTTGGATCCAAGAAAAAGCTTTTTTTAGGGTTTTAAAAAACCACTTTATTTTTGATTTTACCCCCCGGGGGACGAATAACTTTCAACTTTTTTTCTAAAAATTCAAAAAAATGCGCTTTTTTGGGCTTATTTTTCAAAACCGAAACTGATTTTAGATTTACTTTGTAAAGTTTTTAGATTTTTCTAGAGTTATAGCTTTTTTGGTGTTTTTAATCAAATTACGTTTTTATGGTTGTATGTATATATTTTTGTAAATAAATATTGCTTTTTACTTGAATAAAAAAAATAAAATGGTATACTTTAAGTGTATTAATTAAAGGAGGACACTTTTATGAATAATTTTCCAAAGAAAAGAACAAACCCATTTGAAAAACCTATAACTGCTGCAAAAGAAGAAAAAATTGAAACAGTTACAAAGGTTGAACCAAAAATCGAAGAACCTGTTGATGAAATCGTTGAAGATTTAGATGAAATTGAAGAATATGTTGAACCAACACCAGTTGTTAAGAAGGTTTCACCTAAACCTGTAGCAAAATCAACACCTAAACCTGTTAGATCAGGTTCACGTAATCAAGTTGTTTATGTTGAAAGTGAAGACAGATTAAAATATACTGCTACAATGGATAGAGAATTACGTAGAAGAATCAAAATTGTGTGTGCAACACGCGAAATTATGTTTTCTCAGTTCATTGAACAAGCTTGTATTGAAAAATTAAATAGAGAAGGAGATAGATAATCATGCCAATCATCTCAACATTCTGTAAAAAAGGTGGTGTAGGTAAAACTACATTCCTTGGATACCTTGCTCACTTCTATGCAAACCAAGGTAAAACTGTTTTAATTATTAGTGCGGATGACCAAAATAGTATTTTCAAAATTTTTGGTTGTGAAAACTTTGTAACCGACAATGATGATGATTTCTTCGAAAATCTTTTAGTTGGTGAAAAGAAACCTGAAGAAGTAGTTTTTGAAGCAAGACCTGGTATGTATTTAATGAAAACCTTAAATACAGACAGACTTTCAATCAATTTAACGTTAAAAAGATCAGAAGAAAAGAAATTACGTAGTTTAATTGAAGATTTTACCAATTATTTTGACTACATTTTCGTAGATTTCCCACCTTCAAGTAGTCGTTTGACTGAAATTTTGCTTGATATCAGTGAAAAGATACTTCTTGTCGTGGGCTTAGATCCACTTGGAATTGATGGCTATAAGAACACAATTCAGTATTTCGTTGATTGTGACATTGAAATTAGCAAAATTAGCCACATAATTCCTATCGGATACCACCCAATTAAGATCACTCCAAACAAGTCTTTAAAAGAGCTTAAAAATTTAGCTCAAAACTACTCTCCAGAAGCTATAATTGCCACTCCAATTAAAGATAAAGCTGTAATCCAAAATTTACAGTCTGAAGGCATCTCAGTTTTCGATAATCACATGATGAAAGACAAATTCCATCAAAAAAATCTTAATGAGATAGCAAAAGACCTTACTGAAGTGTATAATTCTATCGTTTTATAGGCTTAAAAAGCAAAAAAAACACCCTAAATGGGTGTTTTTTTATTATTTTAGAATGTTCTAACTGGAATTAGTAATTGTTTCAATTCTGTATTAGATTCACTTGTTATAATCGCAGGTCTAATTTCTCCTCTAAAATACATTATAACCTCTTGAGTTTCGAAGGCTTTTAGTGCATCCATAAGGAATTTTGTTGAAAATGCGATTTGAAAATCTTGTTCATCGCTTACTTCTAAAGGTCTAAGACTTTCTACAACACGTCCTATTTCAGTAGAATTTGACGAAATTTCAATATTATTTGAATTTTTACTTAAAGTGAATTTAACAAAACTAATGTTTTCTGAGTCAATAAATAGTGAAGCTCTGTTAACAACAGAGATTAATTCTTCACGATTTAATTTAATACTTAATAAGAAATCATTTGGAATTAAACTTGAAGTGTCAGGATAACTACCTTCTACAAGTCTTGACATAAACGAAAGGTTAGCTACTTTAAATAATACTTGATTATTAGAAATAAACACTTTAACATCTTCATTATAATCATTAAGAATCTTACTAAATTCTTCTAACGATTTACAAGGAATGTTGATTTGAATTCTTGAATTAAAGTCTGAACTAATGCTAGATGTTCTTCTAGCTAATCTAAAACTATCGGTTGCGATAACAGTTAATTGATCATCTTTGATAGTTAAATTAATACTTGTTAAGATTATTCTTTCTTCGGTTGATGC
>JAZNCY010000198.1:0-3047 GCA_045587825.1 Acutalibacteraceae bacterium | reverse complement strand
TTTTATTAAGCGGATGCTCAATTATTAAAAACGGAAGCGATTTATCAGGCTTCATTTTCAGAATGAATGAGAAAAATGAAAGTTATACGCTTACTGAAAATGGCTTTTTATACAATAGTGAAAACAATGAATTTTATAAGTATTTCATTATTGATGAGCACGAGTTATTATTATCATTCAAATCAGACGAAAAAGGCAGACTTACAGAAATGAATATTACTACCGCCTGCTTTTTTAACGAAAGTGATTTTTTATTATCATTCATTACAGATGCTATTTTATGTTTTACAAATGACCCAAAAATTACAGAGTCGCTTTTAAACGAAGCAGATTTTAATAACGCTATACTTACAGCAAAAAATGAAACCATAAAAGCAAAAAACGGCAACATCGAGTTGCTACTCGATGTTACCGAAATCGGCACTGTTATTACAGTTCACAAAGATATATAGTCGTTTATTTTTTCTAAAAGAAGATTCAATGCCTTTCCTCTGTGACTGAGTTTATCTTTTTCTTCTGCTGACATCTGGGCGAAGCTTTTACCGTTAACCATAAAAAGTGGGTCGTAACCAAAACCACCCTCGCCTATTTCTTTATAGCCAATAGTACCCTCGCACTCGCCTCTTGCAGAAATTATATCACCATTTGGAAAGACACAGCAAACAACAGAAACAAATCGTGCTGTTCTCTCATTTTCAGGCACATCTGCCATAAGCTTTAAAAGTTTTTCATTATTTTTTTTATCATTGCCGTGCTCACCTGAAAAGCGTGCAGAATAAACACCCGGAGCACCAGCTAAATAATCTACCATAAGTCCTGAATCATCAGCTACACACGGGTAACCGCTTTCTTCACAACCTGCCTTTGCCTTAATGAGAGCATTCTCATAAAAGGTTTCACCATTTTCTTCAGGTTCTGTAAGTGTTAAACCTAATTCACTGTCTGTTTTAACGTCTATTCCTAAAGGCGAAAGAATTCTTAAAAGTTCATTTTTCTTCTTCGCATTATGAGTTGCGATTAAAAATGTTTTTGCCATTATTTAAAAAGCCTCCCGAAAAAGCCCTTTTTCTTTTTAGGCTCATCGTCAGAATCAGAAGTCACAGCCTCTTCAGCTTCAGCGTCTATTGCGTCAACTTCTTCTTGCATTTCTTCTATTTTTTCATCAATTTCTTCTACAACTTCATTTATTTCTTCTTTTACTTCTTCTTTGATTTCTTCAACAGTTTCTTTTACATCTTCTTTGAATTCTTCGATTTCTTCAGAAACGTCTTCCTTAATTTCATTAAATGCTTCAACAACCTCTTCAAAAATTTCTTTCAATTCGTTGCTTTCTTCATTCTCTGGAAGTTCTTCTCTTATTTCAGATAAATCAATTTCATCCTCTTTAAAATCTTCTGGTAATGCTTCAAAAAGACCCTCAGCAAATGCGTGTGGGTTGAATGGTTGTAAATCGTCAATACCTTCACCAACGCCAACAAATTTAACAGGAACCTTGAGGTCATTCTTTATAGAAAGAACTACACCGCCCCTTGCAGTACCATCAAGCTTTGTGAGAATAATGCCTGTAATTTCTGCAATTTTAGCGAATTCTCTTGCCTGATTTACTGCATTCTGACCTGTTGTAGCATCAAGAACTAAAAGTACCTCGCGGTCAGAGTATGGAAGCTCTCTGTCAATAACTCTGTAAATTTTTGCAAGCTCATCCATAAGATTTTTCTTATTATGAAGACGACCTGCAGTATCACAGATAATAATATCGTTACCTCTTGCCTTTGCAGCAGAAATCGTGTCAAAAATTACAGCTGCTGGGTCTGCGCCTTCTTTGTGGCTTATTATATCAACGCCTGCACGTTCTGCCCATACAGTAAGCTGATCAATAGCAGCCGCACGGAATGTATCTGCCGCACCAAGAATAACACTTTTGCCCTCTGCTTTATACATAGCAGCCATTTTACCGATAGTTGTAGTTTTACCTACACCATTTACACCAATAACAAGAATGATTGAAGGAATGGTAATAAGACCCATATCTTCGCCACCCTCGAGCATTTCGGCAACGATTTCTTTAATTTCAGTCTTAACGTCATTAGGGTTTTTAAGACCTTTTTTTCTTACCCTTTCGTTGAGTCTTTTTGTGATTTCAGAAGCAGTAGTAACGCCAACGTCACCCATAACGAGTGCTTCTTCTAATTCATCAAAAAGTTCTTCATCTATTGAAGTGTAACTGTCAAGAACATTATCAATAGCACCTGACATATTATTTCTTGTTTTTCTTAAACCGAAGTTAATTTTCTTAAATACGCCCATAAGTACACTCTCACTTTTATTCTTCTAAACCAAGTTGTTTTGCCATTTCTGCAGTCTTTAATTCAAGAAGCTTTGAAACGCCCTTTTCCTGCATTGTAACACCATAAAGCATATCTGCTTCTTCCATTGTACCACGACGGTGAGTAATGAGAATAAACTGTGTATCATCAGTCATTCTTCTTACGTAAGAAGCATATTTTGCAACGTTAACGTCGTCAAGAGCAGCCTCAACCTCGTCAAAGATACAGAACGGACAAGGGTTAACCTTAAGAATTGCAAAAAGAAGTGCAATCGCAGAAAGACCCTTTTCACCACCTGAAAGGAGTGAAATATTCTGAACATTTTTGCCTGGTGGTTGTACCTTGATTTCAATATCACTTTCGAGAACATCCATTTCATCACTCAACACAAGTGACGCTTTACCGCCACCAAAGAGTTCAGAGAATGTTTCACCAAAATTGATATTGATTTTATTGAATTCGTTTCTGAATTGCTCACCCATTTTACCTGTGAGCTCCTGTATAAGTTTAATAAGCTCTGCCTTTGATTTTTCAACATCGCTTACCTGAACATGCATAAACTCATATCTTTCAGAAACCTCGCTATATTCTTCAATAGCACTGAGGTTAACTGTGCCAAGAGCTTTAATTTTCGCCTTGAGCTCATTAAGTCTTTTTCTTGATTCTGCAATATCTTCAATCTGAATATTCAATTCTACTGCTTCGCGACGAGTTAATTCA
>JAZNCY010000197.1:0-8626 GCA_045587825.1 Acutalibacteraceae bacterium | reverse complement strand
ACTTCTTCAGGCTCTGTGTCTACCTCCCAACCGAATTGAGAAACAAACGTCATTCGCTCCTTGTGGTTTCCTGCTTTAAAATTGATTGTCTTTGTTTCAGCACCAACCGGCTGGGTGTTAAGTCTTTTAAGCTGCACTCTTGAAACCGTTGCAAGCACACCCGCAAAAACAACAAGCAACAAAACTATTGAAGCGTATTTTATATTCTTTGAAGTAACAGAAAAAACAAACATTGTATCCCCTCGCATTATTAAGCTTTTGTAAAATATATGCGGGATACCCGTTCAAATTGACAGTTATATAAACATATTAAGATACAGATTCAAAATATTTTCACCAACAAAAAGTGATACTGCAATTCCAATTGCCAAAAAAGGTCCAAACGGAATTACGCCGCCCATTTTCTTTTTTGCAACAAGCTTTCTAATAATTGAAAACAAAACGCCTGCAAAAGCACCTAAAAAGAGCGAAACAATTACAGCTTTCCAGCCTAAAACAAAGCCTGCTGCGCCCATAAGCTTTACGTCACCGCCGCCCATCCAGGCTCCCTTTGAAATAACGCCGATTAAGAAAAACAAGCCTGAAACTGCAAATAAACCGATTACCTTTGAAATTATGAATTCCTTTGTAAATCTGCCGTTTATTGCTGCGTCAACAACAATAAAAACTCCACCGATAAAAATGGAAATCCACATTGAATCCGGAATAATCTGATGCTTGAAATCAATCCACGCTGTAACAATCAGACAAGAAGCTACTACCATATATCCAAGAAGCTTGAAGCTCAGCCCTTCAATAGCATTACCACCACATAAAAAGAAATAAATAAGTACATAAGAAATACCATTAAGTGCTTCAACAATTGGATACTGTGCAGAAATCTTCGCTTTACAATAACGACATTTACCACCTAAAAATATCCAGCTAAAAAGTGGGAACAAGTCATACCAATGTAATCTGTGTTTACAGGAGGTACACATTGAGTTTATTTTTACAAAATCAAGACCGATTGGTAAACGATAAATAAGAACATTAAGAAAGCTACCGATAACTATACCAAAAACAAAAATAATAGTTGCTATATATGCAGTAAGAAACGCCATAATTCTGAGGTTAACCCCTTTCAATGTTTTAATAAATATCATTATATGATTTTTTTCGTTTAAAGTCAACAAAAATTCACAATAGATTTTATACAATTTTAACTCCACTTTTCCTTGCTAAATTTTAGAAAATGTGTTATATTTTATTATGTATTATATTGTATATTAAGTAAGGAGGACTTTTTCGATGAAAAAGACAACCAAAAGAGTTCTTGCTTTTCTTCTTGCATCCACTTTCGTTTTTTCTGCTATGACTGCGGGTGTATTTGCAATTGCAAGTTATCTCAACCCAAATCTCGGTAGTAGTTCTACTTCTACCTATATGAGTGTCAACAGTGTTGATGACTTTATTGACCTCATAAAAACTTCAGGTAATGCTTTTGCAAATATTGAAGAACCTGAAAAGCACAATGCTGCTAATGAAGACATTGCGCCTACCATTATCATCCCTGGTATCAGCCAGTCTATTTCATACCTTGCAGATGAAAATGGCGACCCTGCTGTTAACGCTAATGGCGATGAACTTTCAGGCGGTCTTCTTATTATAGACTCTGCACAGCTTCCGGGTGTTCTTGCTGGTACAGTTGCTGGTCCACTTGTTACTTCACTTTTAATGCAAGCTGATATGGGTCTTTCTGATGCTGTTTATGAAACAGTTACTCAGCTTTTCTCAATTCAGGCATCAGGTAAAGATGGTAAAGCAAAAGAAAACCTTAAAACAATCACTTATGAATATCCAATTTCACAGATGAGCCAGGATGACAGAGATTATTTCTACAGAATGATTCCTATGAAGTCTGTTGTGGATGAAATCGGTGGCGAAGATAACCTTTATTTCTACACATTCCCACTTATTTCCGACCCATTCATTTCTGCTGCTAAGCTTGACTCATATATTCAGATGGTGAAAGAGCAAACTGGTAAAGACAAGGTTAACATTGTTACAATTTCTCTTGGTGGTACAATTCTTACAGCTTATCTTGAGCTTTATAAGAACACAAACTACCCTGACATCAACAAAGTTCTTAACGTAGTTTCTTGCCTTGATGGTACTGACGTTATGGGCGACTTCTATATGAGAAACTTCAACATTGAAGATGAATTCTTCTTCCAGGAATTCTTACCAATGGTTATGACTGAAATGAACGGTTATGCAACTCTTGGTCACATTATAAATATTGCTCTCAAGATTTTCCCACGTTCAGTTATTGAAAACATTCTCACTGCTGCAGTTGATGGTATTCTCGATACATTAATGCTTAACTGTCCTCAATTCTGGGCTATGATTCCAAAAGACAGATATGATGATGTAATTGAAAAATACAGTTTCATCAAAACTGACCCTGAGTACTCAAGACTTTATGCAACAATAGAGCACTTCCAACAAGCAAGACTTAATCTTAAAGATAATCTTGTTAAATTAAATAAACAAGGTGCTCTCGTTCATAACGTTTGCGGTTACAACCTTGATTACAGCAGTCAGGACTATTGCTTCTTTGCTGCTATGAAGTCTTCCCTTACTACAAATAGTGATGCTATCATTGATATCGACTCAACTTCTCTCGGCGCTACTTATGCTAAAGCTGGTGAAGTTCTTTCTGAAGAATACATCGCAACAAGAGACCCTAAATATATTTCACCAGATGGTAGCCTTGATATTTCAACTTGTCTTTTCCCTGATAACGTTTGGTTCTTCCAGGGTCAACACCACGAAGTTGGTAGAAATGACGTTGTAATTAAGCTTATTGCTAAGCTTGCATCTAATCAGATTAATTCAACTGCTGATATGCCTGACAAATTCCCACAATTTAATGGTAACAGAAACACAAGAAATATCACTCGTTGGTGCTTTGATGATGCTGATAGAGTATTTGCTGAATATGCAGAAGACCCAACTCTTTACAATGCAGAGGATATTGAGGAACTCAGAGCTGTTTACGAAGAAGCTGAAGAGTACCTTGAAAACACAATCTGCGAACCAACTTCTGCTAAGGCATTATTAGAAAGATTTGAATACGCTCTTTACAGAGTTGGTGTTGGTAGCGCACCTGCTGACACAAGCACTGATGAGGCACTTGAAATCATTGCTAAATTCCTTGATGAAACAGTTTATGGTGTATTTGGTGCAGATGGTTTCTCTGACCTTAACGACAACAAGGTTGTTATAGACGTACCAGTTACTTTCTAAGAATGGTAGCATAATTTTAAATTTTATGATATAATCGTTTCGAGGATTTCCTCGAAACGATTTTTTTAGGGGTAATATATGAAAGTTTTTTTCACCACATTCGGATGTAAAGTTAATCAATATGAAACTCAAGAAATGAGTGAGCTTTTAGTTAAAGCTGGGTTTAATATAATCTCCTCACCAGTTTTAGCAGATATAATTATAGTTAATTCCTGTACTGTTACTGCTGAAGGTGTAAGGAAAGTACGTCAGACAGTCAGAAAACTAAAGAAAAACAATAAAAACGCTGTTATGCTCTTAACTGGTTGTGCTTCACAGGCTGAACCCGATGTTATTATAAACGATTTACCTGAAATTGATATTTTAATGGGTAACAGAAACAATACTGACATTGTTAATATTCTTAAAAAATATTTTGAAAACAAAACAACATTAAATGCCCATATTTGTCATTCTCGTGATGATGCTTTTATAGGTACTGGTATTACAAAATTTGACGGACACACACGTGCATTTTTAAAAATCCAGGATGGTTGTGACAGATATTGTTCATATTGTCTTATCCCCTACGCTCGTGGATTTTCGCGTTCAAAACCATTAGAAGATATTGATAGTGAATTAAAAGCCTTAAATGAAAACGGCTACAAAGAAATTGTTTTTGTTGGAATAAATCTCTCAGATTATGGTAAAGGCACTGAATATTCACTTCCAGATGCTTTACAGCTTGCTGAAAAATATGACAATATAAAACGTATAAGATTAGGCTCTTTGGAGCCAGACCACATCACCAGAGAAATGATTGAAAAACTTGGTAAATTAAACAAGCTCTGCCCTCAATTTCATATTTCACTCCAAAGTGGTTCTGATTCTGTTTTAAAGAAAATGAATCGTCATTACACAGCAAATGAATATAAGGTATTGACAGAGAATTTAAGAGACGTTTTTCCAGGTGCTACCATTACAACTGATATTCTCACTGGTTTCCCGACAGAAACTGAAGAAGAATTCCTTGAAACCGTAGAATTTGCAAAAACAATCAAATTTGAAAAAGCACATATTTTCCCTTATTCAGTAAGAGAAGGTACTGTTGCTTCTAAGTTACCACAATTATCAAATGCAGTTAAAGATAGCCGTGCTAAGAAATTAACCGAAATAACCAATGAAACAAGAAAAGAATATCTGAAAGAACAGATAGGCAAAACTGTTAACGTTCTTTTTGAAACAGATAAAGAAGATTATTCTGAAGGCTACACAGAAAATTATACCCCTGTAAGAATTTATGATAATATTAAGCGTTCAGGAGAAATAATAGAAGTTAAAATAACAGATGCAAAAGATGATTATTGTATAGGTATATAAAATAAAGTCGTTGTGCTATAAACACAACGACTTTATTTAATTCAACTATTTTCTTCTCTGTATTGCTTTGGTGAAACGCCTGTTGTTTTCTTGAATAACCTTGTGAAATAATGGACATCAACAATACCACAATACTGCGCTATTGTCTGAATTTGTAAGTTTGTAGTTTTTAATAATTCCTGAGCAAGCTCTATTCTTTTTTCGTTAACGTAAGCTGTTATAGTCTTTCCAGTTTCTTTTTTGAACACAGTTGACAAGTAGCTTGCATTAATATTAAGATTTGAAGCAAGCTCACTAAGAGTTAAATCTGATGAAAGATTACTCTCAATCATTACAACAACCTTCTGAACAGTCGGCGAATAATCTCTTACAGAATACTTATTAACAAGCTGACAGTATACCTTTACCATTTCAAGCATTAATTTATAAATATCTTCGAGAGAAGAACGAAGCTCTATTTTTTTTGCAAACTCACCTGAAACGCTGTCAATATGAATAGGATGAACGCCTCCACGCTCAACAGCTTTTCTGAATAACGTATTTATTATAATACAATAGTTTTTCATATCTCTTACAGGGTCCGAATTACGTTGGTCAATCTGAATGCTATTGAATTGTGACATAAGGTGCTTTGCTTTAGGGTAATTACCTTGAGTAACAGCAAATAAAAATTCATTTTCATAAGCATATCTTGCTTCTATAAGTTTGCTGTTCCAGGTTAAACCATCGTGCTCTGAAAGCGATTTATTGATAATACCTGTAGCAGTAATATTATCAATATTAGTTTCCAATTCATATTCTGCAAAGCGATAATTCGAACTTCCATTCCAGATAAATTCACCAAATGAATCAATTAAAGAAATCAACTGACCTTCGTCACCTATAAGTGGTAAACCACTGTAAAAGCTTTCAAACTCACGCATTTTTGAAGGTGAAACAACATTTTTTTCTGCTAATTCTAAAATTTCTTCGTGATTAAAAACTTTGGTCTGATATGGTCCGATTACCAATATGTTTTCTAAATCATCACCAGGCAATTGTAAATAAATATATTTACACATATAACCATCTGTAAGCAAATGAATTGTATTGCGACAAATTTCCCCCAACACATCCACTAATGGTCTTTCAAAATGATTGTCAATCTCTAAAAGTGCTCTCAAACCTAAATCAAGATTGCTTTCAGGATTTTCTTTTGCATTTATAACCTGTGTCTGTACTCTGCACTTTTTTAAAACACTTTGCAAAAAGTGTAATTCTGAATCGTAAAACAATTCTTCTCCCTCCATTGTATTAAATCACCTAAATAAATTCTTTAACAGAATATATTATAGTACAACTTCATCAAAAATTCAACAGATTTTAGCAATTAAATATAAATATTGTGCAATAACACCCAAAAATTATCATAACAAAAAATCTGTTTTATTGCTATAATAAAATTAAAAATAAGAATAATAACTTATTGAAGGGATGCGAGACCAATGCGACAAATCATTAACATCAACAAAGATTGGGTTTTTACAAAACCAGAAACTGCTCCAGAAAATATTAACCTTCCTCATTCCTGGAACGCTATTGATGGTCAGGACGGTGGTGCAGACTATTTCCGCGGCACTTGCAAATATACCAAAACAATTTCACGTGCAGACTTACCACAGACAGATTTAGTTTACCTTGAAATCCGTGGTGCTAACTCTTCAGCTGACGTTACAGTTAACGGCAAGAAGCTTGCTCATCACGATGGTGGTTATTCTACCTGGAGAGTCAACATTTCTAATGTATTAAAAGATGAAAACGTTATTGAAATTGACGTTGATAATGCTGAGAATGACAGAGTTTATCCACAGATGGCAGACTTTACTTTCTACGGCGGTATTTATCGTGATGTTAATATCATTGGTGTAAACGAAAAACACTTCGATTTAGATTATTATGGTAGCCCAAGCATTAAGGTTACCCCAGAAATCACTGGCAAAGATGCAAAAATTGAAATTGAAGTATATGTAAGAAACGTTGAAACTCCAACTCTTAAATACGCAATTAAAGATGCGACAGGTGCAGTAGTTTGTGAAACTGTTTCAAACGAAAAAATTGTTAATTTAGATATCAAAGACGTTCATCTCTGGAACGGTAAAAAAGACCCTTATCTTTACACTGCAGAGGTTGAGCTCTTAGATGGCGAAACAGTACTCGATAATGTAAGTACACGCTTTGGTTGTCGTACATTTAAAATTGACCCTAATAACGGCTTTATTCTTAACGGAGAAGAATATCCACTCCGTGGTGTTTCTCGTCATCAGGACCGTTGGGGCTTTGGTAATGCATTACTCCCTGAGCATCACAGAGAAGATATTGACTTAATCTTAGAGGTTGGTGCTACTACAATTCGTCTTGCTCACTATCAGCATGACCAATACTTCTATGATTTATGTGACGAAAAAGGTCTTGTAATCTGGGCAGAAATCCCTTATATTTCTCATCATATGGCAACTGGTAGAGAAAATACAATTTCTCAGATGAGGGAATTAGTTACTCAAAACTACAACCACCCTTCAATCGTTGTTTGGGGTCTTTCAAACGAAATCACAATGGCTGGTGAAAATGACCCTGATTTAATTGAAAATCACAAAATTTTAAATGACCTTGTTCACGAAATGGATAAAACAAGACTCACAACTATTGCTTGTGTTTCTATGTGTAGTATGGATAGCCCATACGTCCAGATTCCAGATGTTGTTTCATATAACCACTACTTCGGCTGGTATGGTGGCGACACAACAATGAATGGCCCTTGGTTCGATAAATTCCACCAGAAATATCCTAATATTCCAATTGGTTGTAGTGAATATGGTTGTGAGGCTCTTAACTGGCACACATCTAACCCTACTCAAGGTGACTACACCGAAGAATATCAGGCGTATTATCACGAGGAGCTTATTAAACAACTCTTTACACGTAAATATATGTGGGCTACTCACGTATGGAATATGTTCGACTTCGGTGCTGATGCAAGAAACGAAGGTGGCGAAAACGGTCAGAACCATAAAGGTCTTATGACATTTGACCGCAAATATAAAAAAGATGCTTTCTATGCATATAAAGCTTGGCTTTCAGATGAACCATTCGTTCACATCTGTGGTAAGCGTTATGTTGACAGAGTTGAAGACGTAACAAAAGTTACTGTTTACTCTAACCTTCCAGAAGTTGAACTTTTCTACAATGGCGTTTCATTAGGAAAGAAAAAAGCTGAAGACCACTTCTTCTATTTTGATGTTCCAAATAGTGGTGAAACAAAATTAGAAGCAATTGCTGGTGAATGTAAAGACGAAAGTGTTATTAAGAAAGTTGAAACATTCAACGAAGAATACCGCTTAAAAGAAAAAGGTGCTATTCTTAACTGGTTCGACGTTACTGCTCCAGAAGGATACTTCTCAATTAATGATAAGCTTTCTGAAATCTTTGAAAGCAAACGCGCAAAGCTTGTTGTTGCTCTCTTTGGTATGAAGCTTTTAAAGAAGATGAAGGCAAACAAAAAAGGCAAAGACGGCGAAAAGAAAAGCGGCGGCTTTGACATCAACTTAAAATCTATGGGTGGCAGTATGATGCAGATGCTCGGTGGCTTCTCAATTCTTCGTATGTCATCTATGGTAGGTATGGCTAATATTACTGTTACAAAAGAAGAGTTATTGCAGGTTAACGCAAGACTCAATAAAATTAAAAAGCCAACTAAATAATTAATCAGAATCAATCATTTAATCTCCTTATAATTCTCATCCCTCAAAATGTAACGGCGTAGTTTGTTATAAACTACGCCGTTACGCTTAGGGTGAGTGTATTCGAACCAGATATGGTTTTATACAGTCACTCTATATATTTTTATGTAAAAATTTTAATCGTCCTTAATTCCAAACATAAGCTTTAAAATACCTTTAAAGATTTTAGGACTCTCGAAAACAACAACTTTCATAAAATC
>JAZNCY010000196.1:0-2076 GCA_045587825.1 Acutalibacteraceae bacterium | reverse complement strand
AATTAAGAAATGATGTTAAGGATTTTTAACCATTGAGCTAAGACTATTGGCTGTTGAACTTTTTTTTAATAGTTCGCAGCTCACAGCAAAAAAAATATTTCGTAAGTATTGTAATATGATTTGAATAATTTCGTAATATTGTGATATTATTAACCATTAAAAACTAAAAGTAGTGAAAAGAGTATGTTTATTTATGACATTAGTCTGTATGATGATGGTGTCGTGTAAGCCAGCAGAAGGCGAAGATCCAATAAATCCAGATGGCAGTGATGGAAAACATGAAGGTCACGAATATGTTGACTTAGGCTTAAGCGTTAAATGGGCTACCTGCAATGTTGGTGCCACATCTCCAGAAGATTACGGACATTATTTCGCATGGGGAGAGACAAGTCCGAAAGAAAAATACACTGAAGAAAATAGTTTGACATACGGCAAACAAATGAGTGACATTTCTGGCAACGCACAATACGATGCAGCTACAGCGAACTGGGGCGGCGACTGGAGGATGCCTACAAACTATGAGTTGGGAGAATTGAGTGATGAATGTATATGGACATGGACAATGCAAAACGGCGTTGAAGGCTTTAATGTAAAAGGTACTAGTGGCAATAGTATCTTCCTCCCTGCTGCGGGCTTCCGTGACGGGTCATCGCTCGGTGGCGCTGGAGGTTTCTATTGGAGTTCTACTCCTTACGACAACAACTACGACTACAGCGCATATTACCTCTTTTTCGTTAGTGTAGGTCTGGGCATGAACGGCCACTACTGCTACTACGGTCAATCAGTGCGTCCAGTAGTAGAATAAAAGCGAAGCGTATTTTAAAGTTTAATGGTTAAAAACAATTAATTATGGGAATTTTAAATATAGATCCAATAAGAAGAGAAATTGATGCTCAGTATTATTACTTAAAAACAATGATAAATACTTATCCGTCATTTATGAATGATTGGTTGTCAAAAGAAGAGGAAAAGAATAAAGAAATAGCTAAAGAATATGCAGACGGAGATGATGATGTATTCCTTACTACATACAAAAATTTATGTTCAGGAATGGATGTTTTCTATGAAACAACGAACTCTTTTTATCAAGCAGTATTTCTTGTAACCTATAGTTATTATGAAAGTTGGTTGAATAGGTTTGGTAAAGAAGTAGAAGTAAAAAAAGGAAATGTTGGTGTTAAAGAACTAAAAAAAGAATTAAAGTTTACTATAGACAAAGACATTCAAGAGATGGTGGATTATTTGTACCATATTGTTAGACCATTTAGAAATTTAATAGCGCATAATAATAGTGGTACATCAAAAGCAGAACAAAAGAATGCACTGATGAGATTACGCTTAAAATATGAAGATATTGAAGAATATGATTCTTGTGTTCGGATTAACGGAAATAAATTTATAATAGATGTGTTAGAAATGGAACATGAAGTGCTTTTAGAAATTTGCAATAAATTAGGTTATGGGATTTTTGTAAAATAATAAAACAATTATAAATAACAACTCAAAAGATGTTGAAAAACTAACTCTTCTTAAAGAATATATAAATACAAAATTAGTAAAACCATAAGACTATAGTTGCACCATCTTCCTGTCAAGTTCTTACCAAGTTCCTATCTGATTCTAACAAATTTTCCCGAATCTTATAGTTAAATCCGTCATTCTGCCGCCTTGGAGAAATAGCGTTAAGAAATTAAAGACACAGAGTCGCAGAGACTCAGAGACACAAAGAAACTTTAAGGCTCTGAGTCTTTGTGACTTTGCGTCATTACATATACGGCGAGCTTTTTCTGTTTCTCTTTTTTGCGGTAAAAAAGAGAAAGAATCAATTCAAAAGCGAAATCCATTGTGCAAAATAGGAGAGAACCTTCTCCATGCCTTCTCCGTACCAAGTCCGTACCAACTCCACTAACTTAATGTACAATGTACAATTTACAATTAACATTTGGGGGAAGATAACGATAAAAATGCACAATGCATTGGCGTGAAGAACACAGAAGGCTTCAATAAGTTACAAGCCTTAGCCGACACACTCGGTGGCATGGTAGCATCATCACGCGCCATGGTCGATGCCGGTGT
>JAZNCY010000195.1:0-2042 GCA_045587825.1 Acutalibacteraceae bacterium | reverse complement strand
GGTGAATGGAAAAAAGCTTTTGTCGGTGACGGCTTTATGGAAGTAAGACCTGACGACGTTTTAGTTTTCACTCACCTTTTAGTGTGGCCAGAAGATATTGACGAACGAAAGTCGCAGTTACTTTTAGAACAAGAAAAAGAGCAACTCAGAAATGCTGCTTCTTTCAGTGAGCACAGACGAACTGAAATTGAGCTTCAACGAATGATGACCACTTTAAGAAAAAGAAATTATAATTTGAATATATAATATATTGTAATTTTCTATAAATTTATTCCTATGTATTCTAAAATTTAGTTGAATACATAGGAATTTTTTTATGCTGTCAAATTTTGTTGAAATACTGAGAAAATAGGCGTATAATAACCACTGTTAAAATTTTAGAATAGGTCGGGGTATTATGACAAAATTAAAGCCGAAGCTTTTTTCGGTAATAAAAAACTACAACAAAGGTCAATTTGTAAAAGACTTGACTGCTGGTCTTATTGTTGCAATTATTGCTTTACCGCTTTCTATTGCATTAGCACTCGCTTCAGGTGCAACACCAGAGCAAGGTCTTTACACCGCTATTGTAGCAGGTTTTTTAATTTCATTCTTAGGTGGTAGCCGTGTTCAGATTGCAGGTCCTACTGCGGCATTTGCTTCAATTGTTGCTGGTATTATTGCAACAAACGGTTTTTCAGGACTTGTTATTGCAACACTTATGGCTGGTGTAATGCTCATAATAATGGGTGTTTGTAAATTTGGTAGTCTTATTAAATTTATTCCTTTCACAATTACAACAGGCTTTACTTCAGGTATTGCAGTTACAATTTTAATAGGTCAGATAAAAGACTTCTTGGGTCTTACATTTAAGAATTCACCAGTTGAAACAGTAGAAAAGATTGAAGAAATTGCTCACTCTATTACTACTATAAACCCAATGGCAGCTGTTATAGGTGTAATTTCTCTTGCAATTTTAATTATAATACCAAAAATCATAAAAAAAGTTCCACCATCAATTTTTGCAATTCTCGTTTCTGCATTACTCGTTCACTTTTTAGATTTAGACGTGCTTACAATTGGTGATTTATATGAAATCTCTTCTAAAGCACCAACACCATCAATCCCTGAATTTTCATTTGAAACTATAAAAGCCGTTTTCCCTGATGCAGTTACAATTGCAGTTCTCGCCGCTATTGAATCACTTCTTTCTTGTGTTGTTGCAGATGGTATGATTGGTAGCAGACACAACTCAAATATGGAATTAGTTGCTCAGGGTGTTGGTAACATTGGTTCTGCACTTTTTGGTGGTATCCCTGCAACTGGCGCTATTGCAAGAACTGCCGCAAACATTAAAAATGGCGGTAGAACACCAATAGCTGGTATGGTTCACGCTGTTGTTCTTCTTTTGGTTTTACTCGTTTTAATGCCACTTGCTTCATATATTCCAATGCCAACAATTGCGGCAATTCTCTTTATTGTTGCTTACAATATGAGCGAATGGCGTGAATTCAAAGCAATTATTAAAACTTCACCTAAAAGCGATATTTTCGTTTTAGTTTTGACTTTTGTGCTTACTATTGCATTTGACCTTGTTGTTGCTATTGCAGTTGGTCTTATTCTTTCAACATTACTCTTTATGAAGCGTATGAGCGACGAAACAAATGCGTATGGCTGGAAAGAAATTGACGAAGCAACTGACGAAGATAATGTTAACTTAAAGGTTATTCCTGAAGGTGCTTCTGTATTTGAAATTACAGGTCCCATCTTCTTTGGTGCGGCAACTAAATTTACAGACACACTTTCTTCTACAGACAAAAAAGTACTTATTTTAAGAATGAGAAGCGTACCTGCAATAGATGCAACCGGTATTCACGCATTTGAAACAATTCTTAAAAACTTCGAGAAAAAAGGTAAAACACTTATAATTTCGCACGCAAATGAACAACCATTAAAAGCACTCAAAAAGTCAGGTCTTTATACACGAATTGGTAAAGAAAACTTCAAAAGAAATATTGATGATGCATTAAAAAGAGCAGAAGAAATATTGAAAACAAAATAAA
>JAZNCY010000194.1:0-3721 GCA_045587825.1 Acutalibacteraceae bacterium | reverse complement strand
TGACTTGCAACGATTTTTGAATACTCCTCAGGCACGCCACTATCGGTAACGATAAGTGCTTTACCCTTAACATCTAAAATGTTATTAACTTCATTAATCGCATTTCGCTTTAACGTAATATCGTAACTGGAGCTCTCTGTTTTCACATTTATAATCATAAAATCTTAAATTCTCATTTCTTTAGTAAATTTACCAACAAGTCGCACGTTAGTACATACACTTGAAAGGGATTTAATAAGCTCATCCTCTGCTTCTTTTGTGAGTTTACCCTCACCTTCAACAAAGAAATAATAATTCCATATAACATCTTTTGAAGGTCTGCTTTTTAATGTTTTTAAGTTATAACCGCTTTCACCAAAAACAGAAATTGCTTTACCGAGTGAGCCCGCTTCATCCTTAACAGTAAATAAAAGAATGAAGTTTGTATCACTCTTAGGTGAAACGTCACGCTGAACTCTTGAGAAAACTGCAAAACGTGTTGTATTTGTACTGTTTTTATTGATTTTTCTGTCAAGAAGCTTCAAGCCGTATTCTTCACCAGCTTCAATACTGCAAATTACACCTTGTGTTTTATCATTTAATTCAAACACCTTTTTAGCAGCTACTGCAGTATTGACTTCTTCAACTGTTTCAAAGCCGTGTTCATTAATATATTCTGCACACTGACCTAAAGCCTGTTTATGACTGATTACTGACTTAATGTCATTTATATCTGCATCTTTAGTGCCGAAAAGATTTTGTTCTACTGGTAAATCGAAAATGCCGTTTATATATAATGAACCGAAATATGTTAAGTCCATTACCTGACCAACATCGCCCTCGTAGCTGTTTTCAATAGGCAATACAGCACAATCACATTCGCCATTTTCAACAGCCTTGTAAGCCGCTTTGAAATTCTTGTAAGGCATTCTTTCGGCATAAGGGAAAATTCTTTTAACTGCTATATCAGCAAAAGCACCTTTAACACCTGAAAAAGCGACCTTCATTCCGTCAAGAAGTCTTCTCTGATATGCTTTTGAAATTTCCATTGTGTTATTCATAAAGCCGATATAATAGCTTTTAAGCTCTTCGTTCTCTATTAACGGAAGCATTTTTTCAACCAATGCTTTTTCTCGTTCAAGGTCCTCAACCGGAAGTCCGTTTTTCTTTTTATAATCAGCAACTAATTTAGCCGCATTCATTCTTTTTTCAAATAAAACTGCTATCTCTTTATCAACATCGTTGATAATTTCTCTTGCTTGTTGCAACTCGTTTATATCGCTCATTTTTTATATTCCTCAATTAATTTTTTGAATGCTGGTAATGAATTTTTGATTTGTTCTGGTGAAACGCAGTAAGAAATTCTTACAAAGCCAGTAACACCAAAATCATCACTTGGAACTAATAATAATTCATATTTTTTAGCCATTTCGCAGAATTCGTTTGCATCCTCTACTGGTGACTTTACAAACATATAAAATGCACCATCTGGTTTTATAACTGTGTAGCCGTATTCTGTAAGTGCATCATAAAGCATTTTTCTGTTAGCTTCATAAATGCTGACATCGGCAGTTTTATCTAAGCATTTTGCGATTGTGTATTGCATAAGACTTGGTGCACAAACATAACCTAAAGCTCTGCCAGCACCACAAACCGCAGCGTAAACATCACCACAATTAATTACTTTTGGTGAAACAAAGATATAACCAATTCTTTCACCAGGTAATGAAAGTGCTTTACTGTATGAATAACACACGATTGTATTATTATAATAACTTGGTATATATGGAACTTCTTCACCAGTAAAAACAAGCTCTCTGTATGGTTCATCTGCTAAAAGATAAATATCAGTGCCATATTCTTTTTGTTTGTTGTTTAAAAGCTCAGAAAGCTTAATGATATCACCTTCAGGAATAATAACACCTGATGGGTTATTAGGTGAATTCACAATAATTGCTTTTGTTTTATCTGTAATTGCTTTTTCTAAAGCTACAAAGTCAATTTGTAAATCCTCTGTTTTACAAGCAACTACCTTTAATGTAGCACCTGCCTGCTCTGCAAAAACTCTGTATTCAGGGAAAAATGGTGCTAAAACTATAACCTCATCACCACTATTTACTATTGCATTTAAAGAAACTGTAAGTGAAGCTGCTGCGCCACAGGTCATATAAATAAGATTAGCAGAAGCTTCAACACCAAATTTATTATTTATGTAATTTGCAATTTCAGTTCTTACACCAATATCGCCAGGACCAGATGTGTAGCCGTGAAGAATTTCGGCAGGAACAATTTCTAAAAATTCTTTCATAATTTCTGTTACTTCTTTCGGTGCGGGAACACTTGGGTTACCGAGGCTGAAATCGAAAACATTTTCTGCGCCTATTTCTGCCTTTCTTTTTTTACCATACTCAAAAATCTCACGGATTACTGAGCTTTTTTTGCCTAAATTCATCATTTTTTCTGAAATCATAAACAAACTCCTAAAATAAAATTGAAATGAAAAAATCTGCACAACCATTGTATAAAAATACAACAGAAATGCAGATTGACTATACACACTGAAAGCTTAACGCTTTTACTCGGCACATAGACAATCCGCGCTTATAAAGTAAAAAAATCGAATTTTAAAATTGCGAATCATCTACACTACCTCCTAAAAAATTATGTATGGATTATACACCCCTGTATTTTATTTGTCAAGTAAAATCAATCAATAAATTCACTAAATTTCTTTCTTAAAGATAAAAGTTCTTCGTAATTTTCTTTAACACCATCTATTGAATTAATTCTTAATGGCTCAACAATATCACAAACAATGTTAAACATTGGTGTAAGACCCATATTGCCTATTATACCCTTTAAAGTATGTGCAAACTCAAAAGCCTCGTAAAGTCTGCCTTGTTCTAAAGCAACACCTAAGTTTTTAAATGCTTCGTCTTTAAGAAGTTCACCGTAAAACTGTATGTATAAATCTTCATCATCAAGAAAACGTGCTAATGCACCTTCAACATCACATTCAGCTTCTTTAAGTTTTACAAACAACTGATTCATAATTAATTCTCCTATTTTTCGTGCTTTTCTACGATTTCTGCAAAGCCATAAATTAACGCTGACATAAGTCGTGCAAAAATAACTAAAATTGCAATTACAGAAATAAATGGAACTGCCAGCATTGCTACTACCTCAAAGCCAATATACATACCAACCATTACAACGCCTAAAACCGCTGCAATAACAATCAAAAATAAATTAATCACAAACACCGCTATAGAAAGCTTCTTTAAAGTTCCTGAGCAACTTTTAAAGAATTTAAAAGGTTCTGCTACCTGTGGTTCTTCTGCTTTTTTTACCTCAACATCAATTGTTGGAATAGCGGTTTCTGTTACTTTTGTTTCTTCACTCATTTTATTCACCCTTAATACCAGACATCATTTTTATTTTCAGTTGCGATAACAATACCACCACTTGAGCCTTGTGGTTTTGTTGCGCCCGGAACAATTACACCTGAAAGACCACCATTATTCGATGTACCCTGATTTTTGTCAGGTCTTGCAGTTGTATTGTTTGAAGAAGTTGAACCTAAAACGTTATCTTTAACTGCTGCTGGTGCTTTTGTTTTTGTTTCAAGTTTTTCTAAAGTACCGTCTTTCCACTCGTAGATAACATAAACCTTTTTACCATCTTTTTCTTCAGTAGAAATAAGTTGCTACTTATCAGCATCAAGGCTTATAGAGCTTAAAGA
>JAZNCY010000193.1:0-13745 GCA_045587825.1 Acutalibacteraceae bacterium | reverse complement strand
GGTGGTATCGGTCAGTCGAGAGTTTGTATGCTCTTACTCGGTAAATTACATATCGGTGAGGTTCAGGCTTCTTTGTGGTCTGATGAAATGATAAAAACTTGCGCAGAAAAGAATGTAAATTTACTTTAATTAATAGAATTGTGAAAAGGTGAAAGATTTTGAAAAGCAGAGAAGATATCAGAAATGTCGCAATAATTGCCCACGTTGACCACGGTAAAACAACACTCGTTGACCAGCTTTTACACCAGAGTGGTATTTTCCGTTCAAATGAACAGGTTGATGAGCGTGTTATGGACTCAAATGACTTGGAAAAAGAACGTGGAATTACTATTCTTTCAAAGAATACAGGTATTCATTATAAGGATGTAAAAATCAATATTGTTGATACCCCAGGCCACGCCGATTTCGGTGGCGAGGTTGAGCGTATTATGATGATGGTTGACGGTGTATTGTTGCTTGTTGATGCATTTGAAGGTTGTATGCCACAAACCCGTTTCGTACTCAAAAAAGCACTTGCTTTAGGTAAAAAGGCGATTGTTGTTATTAATAAAATCGACCGCCCAGGCGCAAGGCCAAGCGAGGTTATTGACGAGGTTTTAGATTTATTTATAGATTTAGGTGCAAACGAAGAGCAGATTGAATTCCCTGTAGTTTATGCTTCGGGTAGAGATGGTTATTCTTCACTTGACCCAGAAGCAAGGGAGGGCGATATGAGACCTCTTCTTGATGCAATTTTAGAGCATATCGATGCGCCACATGGTGATGTTGATGGTCCTTTACAGATTCTCTTCTCAAGCCTTGATTATGACGATTATTTAGGTAGAATCGGTGTCGGCAGAGTTGAACGTGGTAGCGTAAAAGCAGGGCAGACGGTTTCTCTCTGTAAGCAAGATGGCACTCATCAGAATGTTAAGGTTGTTAAGCTTTATCAGTTTGACGGACTTAAAAGAGTCGAAGTTGAAAGTGCAAAAATGGGTGACCTTATTGCAGTTTCTGGTATCGCAGAGCTTAATATCGGTGAAACTGCTTGTGATACTGAGCACCTTGACCCACTCCCATTCGTTAAAATTGACGAGCCAACAATTTCAATGAATTTTATGGTTAACGATAGCCCATTTGCAGGTAAAGAGGGTAAATTCGTTACTTCAAGAAATATCCGTGCAAGACTCTTTAAAGAGGTTGAAACTAACGTTAGTATGAGAGTCGAAGAAACTGAAAGTACTGACTCCTTCAAGGTTTCAGGTCGTGGCGAATTGCATTTATCAATTCTTATTGAAACAATGCGCCGTCAGGGTTATGAATTTCAGGTTTCTCGCCCACAGGTTATTTATAAAAAGGATGAAGCTGGCAACGTTTTAGAGCCAATGGAATTACTTATTGTAGAAGTTCCTGAAAGCTACGTTGGTGCAGTTATGGAAAAAATCGGTTCACGTAAAGGTGAACTTGAAAATATGGATGTCCGTGATGGTGGTTCAACTCATATTGAATTCAAAATCCCAGCACGTGGACTTATCGGCTATCGTTCAGAATTTATGACAGATACAAATGGTAACGGCATTATGAATAACCTTTTCTTAGGCTATGAGCCTTATAAAGGTGATATTCAGATGCGTGAGCGTGGTTCTATTGTTGTTCACGAAACTGGTGAAAGCACAGGTTACGGTCTTTTCAATACACAAGACCGTGGACGTCTTTTCATTGGTCCTGGCGTTCCTGTTTACGAGGGTATGATTGTTGGCGAATGTGCAAAGAATGAAGATATTGTTTGTAACGTTTGTAAGAAAAAACAAATGACAAACACACGTGCTTCTGGTAGTGACGATGCACTCCGCTTAGTCCCACACACAACATTAAGTCTTGAGCAATCAATGGAATTCATTGGTGATGATGAATTAGTTGAAATTACACCTGAAAGCATCCGTCTTAGAAAACGTATTCTTTCAAAAGAACAAAGAATGAAGCAACAGTTTAAAAAATAATTACTGACTTGGGTCGTTTGAAATTGGAGGTAAAGCTATGATGAAAATTACAAATGCAAATTGGGATAGAGTCAATCTTTACCTTACTGTTGATAAAACGTCTATAAATGAAGCTTATCTGCTTGACGAAAGAAACAATAAGTTCATTCTTCCTTTAAAAGAAAATGAAATAACAATAAACATTTCAAATCTCTCAAAGGGTGAAATGATTGAGGATGGAAAATACTATCTTTTTGTAGATGGTGAGGCTGTAACGCTTGAAACAACTTTGTTGAAAAATGTCGATTCTCTTTCAAAGGTTTTTAAATATCGTGCAGAGTATTATGCTCTTATTGTTGAGCTTGGAATAACAGAAGATTTTAATTTCTTTATTTCTGCTTCATATATGATGAAAAATAAAAAATACAAAAGGAATTTTATGCTTAGAGAGGGTAAGGGCTTAAAAGGTAAAATTAAAGTCTTAATAAAAATTCTTTTTCCGTTTTTTATCAATATTTTTTATTTTTGTTTAAGAGTGTTAAAACCAAAATCTAACGATAGAATTCTTTTTTTATCAGAAAATGATGATGAGCCACGTGGTAATTTAAAGGCACTTTACGATTATTTTATAGAAAATAATTTAGGTAAAACAAAAGGTATGTTTTACAATAAATTCAAGAAAAAATCTATTCCGGTTCTTGTAAAATCCGTTGTGTCTATTGCACTCAGTGATGTAATTGTTGTTGATAACTATGTACCTTTAATCAACACGTTGAATATTGCAAAAGACCAGAGAATTGTTCAGCTCTGGCACGCTGGTGTTGGTTTTAAATCGGTGGGCTATGCCCGTTTTGGTGAAACAGGTAGTCCACATCCGTTTAAATCAAGCCACAGAAAATATACAACCGCAATAGTAGACGACGAGAGACTTATTGGTATTTATAAAGAAGTTTTTGCTACAAGTGGCGAGATTTTTAAGGCTTACGGAATGCCTCGTTTAGATGGTTATTTATCAAAGGAAAAAATTAATAGTACAGTAGAAAAGCTTTTTAATGATAATGAACTTTTAAGAAATAAAAAGGTTATTCTTTTTTCACCAACTTATCGTGGTATTGGTGCTTCAAAAGCAAGTTATGATTACAGTAAAATTAATTTTGATGAAGTATACAAATTCTGTAAAGAAAATAACTTTGTTTTCTTAATTAAAATGCACCCGTTTATTAAAGAAAAATATGAAATTTTAGAAGAATATAAAACAGTTATATTTGATTATTATGATTATGATATAAATGAACTTATTTATATTGCCGATGTAATGATTACCGATTATTCTTCCTGTGCTTATGAATTTTCTTTCTTTAACAGACCATTGGTGTTTTTCAGATATGATAAAGAGCTTTATGAATACGAGAGACCTGTTCATACGCTTGATGCTTTTACAGAAAAACAGTACGAAGTGAAAACCTCAGAAGAACTCATAAACGTTTTAACTGAAATTAAGGATATTGATATAAATTCAAGGTTTTCAAATTTGAGAGAACAAAAAACTGACTGTTGCAAAAAAATTGCAGAAGAAATATTAAGTCTTTAAGGTGATGTTTTGAAAATATTAGTTTTAAAAATATTTATCTTAGCAATGAATATAGCTTACTTACCATTCAAACTTTTAAAAACTAAAAAGAGAGTGGTAATGATGAGTCGTCAATCAAATGAAATAAATGACGATTTCCGTTTACTTGGTACTGAGTTAGAGAAAAAAGGCTATGAAGTAAAATATCTTTGCAGAACTCTTGATGGTGGCGTTAACTCAACACTTTTTACCAAAATCGGTTACGGATTTCATATGTTTACTCAGATGTATTATTTAGCAACCTCTGAGATTTGTGTTTTAGATACATATTGCCTCGTTGTCAGCATTTTAAAGCATAAAAAAAGCCTTAAGGTTGCTCAGATATGGCACTCAATCGGCACTTTAAAACAATTTGGTTGGCAGATTTTAGAACGTGCTGAGGGGAGCAACCCTGAAATTGCAAAAACTATGAAAATGCACGAGAATTATGACGTTGTATACTGTGCTGGTGAAGCGTATAAGGAAGTTTTAGCAGAAGGCTTCAATATGTCACCATCAAAATTTCACGTGTGTACTTTGCCAAGGATAGATTTGCTTTTTGACGAAAAATATCAAAATGATACTAAAGAAAAAATATATAAGAAATATCCCGTTTTAAAAGAAAAACCAAACGTAGTTTATGCACCAACCTTCAGAAAAGATGAAACTGAATTTAATAAGTATTTTAACGAGCTTGTTAATGTGTTTGATTTTAATAAATACAATCTTGTTGTTAAGCTTCATCCACTTTCAAAAGTAACAGTGAATGATAGTCGTGTGGTTTATGATACTGATTTTTCAACTTTCCAGATGATTTCTGTTGCAGATAAGTTTATAAGTGACTATTCCTGTGTTGTTTATGAAGCAGGGGTAAAAAACATTCCACTTTATTTTTATAATTACGATATGGAAACCTATGAAGATGTCAGAAGTCTTACAATAAACTACAATGACTTACCAGGCTTTAAAGAACAAACGGCAAAAGGACTTGTAGAAAGTCTCGAAAAGCCTTATGATTATGATTATCTTAAAAGATACATAAATAAATATGTAGAAAATACAACCGATTGTGCAAAGAAAATGGCTGAAGATATAATTACAAAATAATAAAAGGCAATCCCTAACGAGATTGCCTTTTGTTTTGTGTTGGAGCTGGAAACGTGACTCGAACACGCGACCTGCTCATTACGAATGAGCTGCTCTACCAACTGAGCTATTCCAGCGAGTGAAAACATTATATAAAAATAATTTACATTTTGCAATAGAAAAATTAAAAAAAGAGTGGTAACATTTGAAAAAATTGACGTGCGTTTCCTGTGGAAAACAATTCACTTTAACTGATAGAGAGATTGGTTTTTATAACAATAAAAATCTTGATTTACCAAAACGTTGTGAAGAGTGTAGGGAAAAGCGTAATAAAATAGAAAAACGGTCCAAAAAGAATATTTTTATAAAAGTTTCAGAGAAGCTTAGAACTAATAGTAGTAAGCTCGCTTCTTTGCAACAAAATTTTACATATAAATTCAAAAATAACGAAGACTTAAAAGAACATTTTATAAAACACGGAAGAGAATGTAATTGTAAAACTCCTAAAAAATATCTTAAGACAGCCAATAAAATTATTAAAAGCAAAAAATCTTTAAAAAAGACAGAAAAAGACGATGGTGATATTGTTTATTTTAATAAAAAAACAGGTGGTATTGTCTTTGTTTCATCTAAAGGTTATATCCGCAGTTTTTATTTAGCTGATATTGATTATTTCTATAGACAATAATAAGTTGAATTTTCTCTTGTATTGTGTTATAATTATTAGGAATTATTAATTTTTCTTGAAAGGAATTTAACGTTGAATTTACTTGGAGATAAAAATATCTTAAAAGCATCAGTTATCAATATTTATTGGGAAAGAATTAACCTTTATATTGATGTAAAGGTTGAAGTTATTGATGAAGCGTACGATACAAAAAATTTAGATTTCTATTTAGTAAACGGCTTGTATTATTCAAAGGCTCATTTTGAGGTTATCTCAAATGAAAATGGCATTTACAGATTATATCTTAATATTACAAACCCTGGCTACAATCGTTGTCTTGCAAGGGGTACTTATAATATTCACGTTTGCTGTGGCGAAAATGATTACGGCAGATGTGTTGCTGATGAAAGCATTGTTACAAAAATGAGTGATTTTTCCCGTTCGTTTTTATATGGTAACCGCGGTAGCGTTTATAGCGTTGTTTTCTATGTTTCAGATGACGATGATAACGCCTTACCATTTGTTATGTATACAATGGCTTCTAAAGCAACAAGTATAGGTAATCTTAATCCAATGAGTCTTTCTCCAAAAGAAAAAATGGTTGCAACACAATCTTTTATTGCAAGACTATGGAATAGAATTTTTAAGAAATCAAAAAATGTTTTTAATAAATTTATAGCAGGTGAGGGTGCTCACAGAAGAAGAGTTAAGTTGATTTATAAAACTCTTTCTAAGAAGTTAAAGACCAGCGGTAAAACAATTCTCTTTATGTCAGAGCAGAATCCATCAATAACAGCAAACCAAAAAGCTGTTTATGACAGAATGCTTGCACGTGGACTCGATAAAGAATGGAATATTCTTACCTCTTTCCGTCCTGCAGCTGCAGAAAAACAAAGCTTCAAAAGCTGGCTTAGTCTTATAAAGAAAATGGCAAGTAGTAATGTTATTGTTCTTGATGACCACGCTCCTGTATTAGACTGGTTGATGCTCAACAAAAAGACAAAGGTTATTCAACTCTGGCACGCTGGTGCTGGCTTTAAATCCTCAGGCTATAGCCGTTGGGGTAATAGTGGTTGCCCAAGTCCGTTTTCTTGCCATAGACAGTACAGCTATGGTATTGCAGGCTCTAAAAGAATAGCTCACTTCTTTTCAGAGGTGTGGGGTATTAACACTGAACAGGTTTTACCTACAGGTATGCCTCGTATGGATGAGTTTTTAGATGAAAACTATAGAACGGAAACTACAAAAAAGCTGTATGAGCTTTATCCGATGTGTAAGGGTAAAAAGGTTATTCTTTTTGCACCTACTTATCGTGGTAGAAATAAGTTAGAAGCGCATTATCCTTATGAGCTTATAGACTTTGATGCTTTATATAATCTTTGTAAAGATGAGTATGTAGTTTTCTTTAAAATGCATCCGTGGGTGCAAATGCCTGTGCCGATTGATGAAAAATATAAAGATAAATTTATTGATGTTGGTACATACCCTAATATTAATGATTTGTTTTATATTACAGACCTTCTTATAACCGACTATTCATCAAATATATTTGAGTATTCACTTATGAAAAAGCCGATGCTCTTTTTTGCTTATGATGAAATTCAGTATTCATTTTCACGTGGATTCCATCGTGATTATAAGGAATCAACACCTGGTAAAATTGTTCATAACTTCAAAGAACTGTTAAGTGCTATTGAAAATAACGATTTTGAATATGAAAAGGTTCAGGAATATATTGATGAGCACTTTGATTATATCGACTCAAATGCTTCAGATCGTGTAATAGATTGGCTTATTTTAGGTGATATGCCAGAAGAATTCAAAAAATCTATTGATAACAAATTCAAAGATGCTCAAAAAACAGCAGTTTTGGATTTTGAGCCTGAATTAGACGAAGAGGCTACAGAAGATTTTGATTGAAAGGTAATAGAAATATGTTAGAAAGTGTAGATAACAAAGTATTACAAAATGATTTTGATTCACTTGCAAGAAGTAGTACTCCATTTGATAAATTAGACGGCAAAACAGTTTTAGTAACTGGCGCTACCGGTCTTATTGGCTCACAGTTTATTAAGTCAATTGCTTGTTATAATCGCATTAATAACACAAATATTAAAGTGGTTGCATTTGTAAGAAGCGAAGAAAAAGCCAAAAAGGTTTTTGGTGAAATTCCAAATATCGAAATACTTGTTGGTGATATTAACAGTAAAATTGAATATAGTGGCAATGTGGACTATATTATTCACGGCGCTTCTGCAACGAGTTCAAAGTTTTTTGTAGAGCATCCGGTTGAAACAATCTACACCGCAATAGATGGTACAAAAAACATTCTCGAATTTGCAAAAGAAAAGAATGTAGAAAGCTTTGTTTACCTTTCTTCTTTAGAGGTTTATGGTACACCAGATGGTACTAAAGAAAAAATTGCAGAAAATGATTATGGTTATATTGACCAGCTTAATGTGCGCTCAAGCTACAGCGAAGGTAAAAGAATGGTTGAATGTCTTTGCTGTTCTTATGCATCAGAATATGGTGTTCCTGTAAAAATTGCGCGACTTTCACAAACGTTTGGAGCTGGTGTAGAGTATAACGATGGCAGGGTTTTTGCTGAATTTGCAAGATGTGCTATTGAAAAGAGAAACATAGTTCTTCACACTCAGGGTAACACAGTAAGAACATATTGCTATACAACAGACGCAATTTCAGCTCTTATTTATATCGCTCTTTTTGGTGAGGTTGGTAGTGCATATAATGTAACAAATCCTGATACTGCCTGCTCAATCAAAGAAATGGCACAATTAGTTTGTGATACATTCCCTGATTCAGATATAAAAGTTGAAATTGACATTCCAGAAAACGTTGCTTCATTCGGCTATAATCCAGAAATGGTAATAAGACTTGATTCTTCAAGACTCGAGGCTTTAGGCTGGAAGGCAACTGTTGGTATGAAAGAAATGTTTAAGCGACTTGTTGAAAGTATGAAAATATCATAATTATAAAACTAAAGGTATTGAAATATGGAAAAAAGAAGAATTTTGATATTAGGCAGAGTAAAAGATAAAAATTTAGGTGACTCAATAATTGTTGATACATGTGCTTATGCTTTGCAGAAAATTGCTGACGAGAAAAAGAAAAACATCTCAATTACTTGTCTTAATCTCTTTACAAAAGATATTGAGAATGTAAGACGTGTAGTAAAAGATTACGACGCGGTAGTCTTTCCAGGCGGTGGTGTTAATAGTGTTAAATTTACCACAGCTGCAAAGAATGCTTTAGAGGGTAATGACGAGGTCGAGGTTTTCTTTAATGCATCAGGTGTGAGTAAAACTAATAATGATGCTGTAATCAAAAATATTAAAAATCTCTTTAATAAAGAAAATGTTATTCACATCACTACGAGAGGTGATTTTGCAACAGCAAAGAAATTGATGAAAACCAAAAAAGAGTTTCCTGTACAATTTATTTTAGACCCCGCTATATTCACTTCTGATACTTACGGCATAAAGAAAAATGAAAAATCAGATGTTATTGGTGTAGGTTTAATAAGACCTGATATTTTCAAAGAGAATGGCAGAGAGCTCGATGAGAATGATGTAATGCAAATGTATCTTGATTTGCTCAATAAATTAGATGAACGTGGTGAAAAGTGGCAGTTGTTCTGTAACGGAACAATGCGCGATTACGAATTCGCTCAGAGCGTACTTGAAAATTCAGGTCGTTCACTTGATTTGTTGGCACCTTGCCCAGTAGAGAATGAAGAATTGGTAAAATTAATTGCTGGCTACAAGGGTATAATTGCCTCGAGATTTCACGCAAATATTATAGCAACCTCCTTAAGAGTTCCAACAATAGCTTTAGTATGGAATGATAAAATGTTGGGTTTTGCTGAATTAACAGGTTGTCTTGACAGATATATTACTGATTTAAATGATTTAGAAAATGCAGACACTATTTTAAATAAGTTTGATGAAGCAATGGCAAATGGCTTTGACGAAGAGGTTATTGGTAAAGCAATATTGAAAACCAAAAAGCAGATGGCTTATATTTTGGGCGAAACTTCTTTTGAGCGTAATTTAAGATTGTTTAAAAAGAAAATTCCTAAGAGTGTAAAGGTTGTATATCGTAAAATTTTCAAGAAATAAATCAGGTGATAAAAAATGAAAAACCAAAAAGCGAAAAACGGCAAAATTGAATTAGCTCGTTTTATATTTGCTGTTATAGTTATGCTTTTTCATATCGGCTTTGATGTTTTGCCAAGTGATTTCAGAATCTGGGGCAATATAACTTTTTTCCGTCTTGGTTGGTTCGGTGTTGAGTTTTTCTTTGTTGTTTCAGGTTTTCTAATGGCTTCTTCTGCATTTAAACAACAAGAAAAGCCTCAAAGACTTGGTAAAGATACATATACCTTTTTATATAAAAAGGTAATGGCAATTTTGCCATATCATTTAATTGTTTTTTCAGTCAATTATATTTATCTTATTATCACTAAAACCAAAAGTTTTAAAAGCTTCTGGGCAGTTTTTATTGAAGCAATACCTAATTTCTTCCTTGTTCAGCGTTCAGGTCTTGAAAATTTAGATGTTTTAGGCGTTGAATGGTATATTTCAGATATGTTAATTGCAATGCTTATACTTTATCCGTTATGTGTCAAGTATTACGAGCGTTTTACAAGAACTGTTGCACCAGCTTTAGCTATCCTTATTATAGGCTATTTAACAAAAACTACTGGTGGTTTAAATGGCAGCGTGGCGTGGTCTGTGCTTTTTGCAAAAACACTTCTTCGTGCAGTTGCAGAAATCTGTGCAGGTGTCTTTGTTTTTGAATTCTGCCGTAACTTCAAAAAACTTAATTTTTCTAAGGCAGATAAAGTATTTTTAACAGTTTTAGAAGGCTTTTCATATTTTATGATAGTTTTCTTCATCTGTTACGATTTTCCACGAAGCTATGGTGGTACGTTCTTTATTTTTGTTTGCCTTGCAGTTTGTCTTTCATTTAGTGGTGTAACTTATGGCAATGAGCATTTTAATAACAAGGTTGTTTATTATTTAGGCGCTCTCAGTCTGCCTTTGTATCTTTGTCAGACAATAATGAGAGGCTTCACAAAATATTGCGCAAGGTTTATGGAACCTCATTTTGCAATTATGATTTTCTTCGCTTGTACTTTCGCTTATGCTCTTGTTGTTACACCAGTAGCAAAGAGATTAATGATTGCAATAAACAAAAAGGCGGCTTCCTTAACAAGCAAATTACAATAATTGACATATTTCGTTCTTGGTGATATAATGTCACAAACAAAATTAAAAAGGATATGTGAAAAATGAACTATGCATTAATTTTTGCGGGTGGTACAGGCACAAGAATGAGTGGTGCAGCAAAGCCAAAGCAATTTCTTGAGTTACACAGCAAAGCAATAATCATACATACTTTAGAGATTTTTGAAAATCATCCTGATATTGACGGTATAGCAGTTGTTTGTATCGAATCCTGGCTTGATTATTTAAAAGGTCTTATTGCAAAAGACGGACTTAAAAAAATCAAATGGATTGTTCCTGGTGGTAACTCAGGTCAGGAATCAATTTACAATGGTCTTAAAGCAATTCACGATGACCCAGCTACAAGTGATGATGATATCGTTCTCATTCACGATGGTGTTCGTCCGCTTATCAATGGCGATGTTATTACAGACAATATTGAATGTGTTAAAAAGAACGGTGTAGCAATAACAGTAAGTCCTGCTATTGAAACAATTGCTATTGTTGATGGTAGTGACAGAATTACAGATACAGTTACAAGAGATAAGTGTCGTCTTGCACGTGCTCCACAAAGCTTTAAAATAGGCGATATCTATGGTTCACATCAGAAGGCAATAGCTGAAAACAAATTTGATTTTATTGACTCAGCTTCAATGATGTCATACTACGGATTTTCACTTTATACAGTTTTAGGTCCTGCAGAAAATATTAAAATCACAACTCCATCTGATTACTATATTTTCCGTTCACTTACTGAAGTAAAAGAAAATCAACAAATTTTTGGAATTTAATAGTGTTTTATAATGAAACAACCACAATGCGACAAAAATCGCATTGTGGTTGTTGTATTATTCTTTTAGTAAATTAATAAAAGGACGTGAAAAAATGGCGGTAGTAATAAAAAGAAAAAACAAATATCTTTACGCCTTTTTGAAAGGTGAAATTGACCATCACACTGCACCTGAAATGAGAGAGGCAATAGATGACGCTTTATCATCCTCTGAATCCTGTGAAACTCTTGTGTTGGATTTTTATGATGTCAGTTTTATGGATTCTTCAGGTGTAGGTCTTGTAATGGGGCGTTATCGTTACGCTACTACATTAGGTAAACGTGTCAGAGTAGATAATCTTGATGACAGAAACTATAAAATTATGCAGATGTCAGGAATAGAAAAAATTGCAGAAATAAATAAAAAAGGAGATGAAATTTAAAATGAAAAAGATAAATCAAATGAAAATGGTGTTGGATAGCTGTTCAGTAAACGAGAGCTTTTCACGTGTTGCTGTGTCTGCTTTTGCAAGTCAGTTAGATATGACAATTGAAGAATTAGGTGATATTAAAACAATCGTAAGTGAAGCAGTAACTAATTGTATTGTCCACGCCTACAAAGAAAAAATCGGTAAAATTTACATAACCTGTCAGGTGTTTGAAGAAGGTGTTTTCAGGGTATCCGTAAGAGATAAAGGGTGCGGTATTCCTGATGTAAAAAAAGCACGTGAGCCACTTTACACGAGTGTCGGTGGTGACCGCTCGGGGCTTGGCTTTTCTGTTATGGAAAGCTTTTCGGACAAGCTCATTGTTCGCTCTAAAGTAGGTAGTGGTACAACAGTAACTATGGAAAAGAAAATAAGCGGTAAAAAATATGAATGATAGAGAAAGATTAATAGAAGAAAATCTCAATCTTGTTCATTCGTGTGCAAAACGTTTTAAAAATCGTGGTATAGAATATGACGATTTATTTCAGGCAGGGTGTGTAGGTTTAATAAAAGCTGTCGATGGCTTTAATGAGGAGTTAGGCTTTCAGTTTTCAACCTATGCAGTACCTGCCATTTTAGGTGAAATTAAAAGAATATTCCGTGATGGTGGCGCCGTAAAGGTGAGTAGAGCATTAAAAGAAAAAGCACGTTTTGTTATGAGTGAAAAAGAGCGTTTTACACGTGAAGAGGGTTATGAGCCAAGTGTAAAAGAATTAGCAGAATTCACTAATCTTTCTGTGGCTGAAACGGCAGAGCTTCTCTTAGTTTCGCTACCACCAATGTCGCTTACAGGTGATGATGAGAACGAAGAAAAGCAAATAGATATAGTAGTAGAAAGTGAAGAAGAAAAAATAGCAGAAAGAATAACACTTAATGCTTGTCTTTCAGCACTTTCAGAGAAAGACAGAGCAATTATTGAATACAGATATTTCAAGGGCGAAACACAGACAGTAGTAGCAAAAAAGCTTGGAATGACTCAGGTTCAGGTGTCAAGAAGAGAGAAAGTAATATTAAAAGAAATGAGACTTAAAATGGTTGTTTGACAAATGTGACAAAAATTTCACAATTTCAAGTGTAATAATGTATGCCGCAAAGTAACAAAATGTGTAGAATATACTTGAAAAAGAATAAAAAATGTTATAAAATAGTAGGCGTATAAAAATTAATGTATGTAAAGGAGTCTATTAAAATGGGTCTTTTAAACAAGAAAACAGTTGATGATATCAACGCAAAAGGTAAAAAGGTTCTCGTTCGTTGCGATTTTAACGTTCCACTTAAGGATGGCGTTATTACAGACGAAAACCGTATCACAGCAGCACTTCCTACAATCAAAAAGCTTATCGCTGACGGAGCACAGGTTATTCTTTGCTCACACTTAGGTAAAGTAAAGAATGGTCCTAACGAAAAAGAATCATTAGCACCAGTTGCAAAAAGACTTGCTGAACTCTTAAATCAAGAAGTTGTTTTCGCAGCAGACGACGTAGTTGTTGGCGAAAATGCTAAAAAAGCAGTTGCAGCTATGAAGGATGGCGATGTAGTTCTTCTTCAGAACACACGTTTCAGACCAGAAGAAACAAAAAATGGCGAAGCATTCTCAAAAGAACTTGCTTCACTTTGCGATATTTATGTTAACGATGCTTTCGGTGCAGCTCACAGAGCTCACTGCTCAACAGTTGGTGTAGCTTCATTTGTTGAAGAAGCAGCAGTTGGTTACCTTATGGGTAAAGAACTTCAATATCTCGGCAACGCAGTTGAAAATCCAGTAAGACCATTCGTTACAATTCTCGGTGGTGCTAAAGTTGCTGACAAATTAAATGTTATTGAAAGTCTTCTTAGCAAAGCAGACACACTTATTATCGGTGGTGGTATGGCTTACACATTGTTAGCAGCAAAAGGCTACAGTGTTGGTACATCACTCC
>JAZNCY010000192.1:0-3185 GCA_045587825.1 Acutalibacteraceae bacterium | reverse complement strand
GTGGGAACTTTCCGAAGACAACTGTCAGGACACACTACATTTGATGGATAATAACTTTAAAGAAGAAACCATCAACAAAAACATTCGAGATATTTTAAAGATTATGCAGACAGAACGTTGCGTATCTATTAAAAAGCTTACAAAGCGTACAGTGTTTAAAGTGTGTGTAACAGACCTGTTTGAGACCAATGACAGTGAAATGAGCCCAATGGAGTTTACAGCGTATAGCTTAGACCATAAGCTTGAAAGTGGAAAAAAATATTTGGCAACATATAAATTAGTTCCACACCCGTATAAAGGCCAACAGCTTACAATGATAATCACAAATGTATTGCAGGCCAATGACTCAGTTACAAACTTTCAGTTAAACACTGAACATATGACCAATCTTCAAAAGTATGAAGACGCACTACAGGGCCACCAAACTGTAGCCGATAAAATACAGTATCTTACAAACTGTGTAAAAGGTATACTCGGCTACAATGGTAATGATACTTTAATACAAGCTCTTGACTTCTCATATAATACACCGCTTCTATTTAACTTCGGTACATTTAAAAATGTACGAGGATACCTAGATACTTTAATCATAGGTGAATCCAGAGTAGGTAAATCATCTACTGCAGATGCCCTGAGAAAAACTTATGGTTTAGGTATATTCACAAGCCTTGCAGGTAACTCTGCAACCATACCAGGACTTGTCGGAGGTAGTAATAAAACAGCAGGCGGTTATCAAACAAGAGCAGGTATTATACCTCAAAACCATAAAGGTTTAATTATCTTCGAGGAATTTGGTAAGTCAAATACCAACGTCCTTAAAGAACTGACAGATATTAGGTCTTCTAATGAAGTCCGCATTACACGTGTATCAGGAACAATAACTTTACCCGCGACTGTCCGTATGATAGCTTTAACGAATGTAAAAGCACATAATGGAAATATCAGAGCGATTGCTTCCTACCCACACGGCTTCAGCATCTTAACCGAATTGGTAGATACTGCAGAAGATATTGCACGTTATGATTTAATCGTTATCTTATCAGATAAAGGTGCTTCACAAATTGACCCATTCTGGGAACCTGAAACACCACTTGAACAGGAAGTATATAAAACCCACATACGTTGGGTATGGTCAAGACAACCTGAAGACATAGCGATAGACCGAGAAGTCGGGCTGTACATTATGGAAAAAGCTAATGAATTAAATCGTGAATATCCTTGCCATATAAAACTTTTCGGTACAGAATGCTGGAAGAAAGTAACCAGATTAGCTATATCTGTAGCTGCATATGTGATGTCAACCGAAGATACCAAAACAAAGGTAATCATTAAAAAAGAACACGTCGACTATGCAGTAGAATTCTATAAAAAGATATACGACAACGACACATTCAAACTTAAAGAATATGTTGAACACGAACGTCGTTATTCAGAAATAGATGAAGCAGGTGTAGCAAAACTTCAAGACCTATACAATAAGTTTACAAACTTAATCTTACATCTAGAACAATCTGCAGCAACTACAAAGAATACTTTAAGTGCTGCTACAGGATTATCGAATGACGATTTGAATAAGGCTTTAAATATTTTAAGTAAATGTTTATTTATAACCTTTGAAAACCACGAGATAGTTCCAACAGAACGTTTTAGATTAGGCATCAACCAAATCAATCGTGATACGATTATACGAGGAGTTGGAGAATAATGTTACAATTTGATTGGACATTTACAACAATCACTACAAACAAACAGGCTAACGACTGTTTAAAATTATTCGATAACACCCAACACGATGCGGGGGCCTTTGATACAGAAACAACTGGACTGAATATAGGTCTGGACACACCGTTCCTATTTCAGTTCGGTTGGGTCGACCCTACTACAAAAAAGGGTTACACCTTTGTAGTAGACATAGAACAACGGCCACAACTCGCACATCAAGTTATTAAAGCGTGGCACAAAAGGGCTGCAACGTTAAAAGCTTATATCGCACATAATGTAAAGTTTGATTTACATATGTTAAATAACATCAACGAGCTTTACGCTTGTCCCAATTTAACTGACACGCTTTTTTATATAAGGTATGCACACGATGCTTTAACACCTGCAAATGGTGGTCCGCCTATGGGGCTAAAGGACTATGCAGCACGTTACATCTCGCATACAGCCAAAGAACACGAGCGTCTATTGAATACGGAGAAAACAGCTTTAACAAAGCACTATAACCTCCTACTAAAACAAAGACTTCAAAACTGTGGTACACCTCCCACACAGTACGAGGCCAAGTCGTACACTCTGAAAGTAATTGAAGAAATGTTTAAAGACCCGACAATAGACGTCTCGGATTTGGCACCTAACGTACGTGCAGCGTATACAGACTGGTTAAACTTAGATTTACCGCTGTATCTACGTGACAAAGTACAAGGTGCTATGGATTCGGCACTTATACCTTACAACAAATTAAACAGAGAAAACGTAATAAAATACGGGCACTATGATATTGTATGGGTACTTGAAATATTTTACTCATTGAAAAAGACTCTAGAGGCTAGAGAAAACGAAAGTGCTGTAGAATTAGAAAACCAACTGATTCTACCGTTCTTCAGGATGGAATGCACAGGCTTTAAAGCTAACAGTCAATACCTTGAAGAATCAAGAGTAAGACTGAAAAACTATATCGCAAAGAAACGACAAGAGCTCTACGAATTGGCACAATGTCAAATTAAAGTAAACCAACACGATAAGATTAAAAAAATATTCTCGGATATGTTTAACCTTACCGTAACAGGTACAGGCTCTGAAGAACTCGGCATAGTGTTGAACACTCTAATCCGTAACAGAGAGAATGAACCAGCACAACGGTTTATAAAAATACTGAGTGACCTCAGAACTCTAGAGAAATGGTATAGTGCATATATTATACGTTTTCAAAAAGACTTATTACACACAGACAGATTATACACTCAAATAAACCAAGTAGGTACAGTATCCTGTAGAGTAACATCAGACTTCCAACAGTTCCCCAAAGCACCAATTATTGATGATGAAGGAAACGAACTGTTCCACCCAAGAAAGGTGGTTGAAGTTGACGGTGGAGATTACACAGGTATCGTATATCTAGACTACTCACAGATTGAACTAAGGTTCCAAGCTCTTTACACTATACTAGTCGGACATCCAGACTT
>JAZNCY010000191.1:0-2084 GCA_045587825.1 Acutalibacteraceae bacterium | reverse complement strand
GCTCTGTCAGTTGTAAGAAGAGGACCTTCACCAACTGTAAAGCAATCGTATTTTGAAAGAACGTCATCGTGGGATTCTTTAAGGTATTCATAAAGGTGTGGGCCACAGTTGTAGTGCTCCATACCACAAGCAACAGGAATCGGAATACCATTTGGAAGTCCTTCTTTTTTAGAGATGTATGTAATAACGTCTTCACGGAAGCCGTCAACACCCATATCGAGCCAGAATTTCATAATATTCTTAACTTCTTCACGAACCTTAGGGTTATCCATATTTAAGTCTGGTTGACCTTTTGTGAAAACGTGAAGGTAATATTCATCAACTGCTTCAACATATTCCCAAGCGCCACCTTCAAATGTTGAGAGCCAGTTGTTTGGTGGCTTTTTGCCGTTTTTGCCTTTACCTTTTCTCCAGATATAGTAATCGTGGTAAGGGTTATCAACACTTTTGCAGCTCTCTTTGAACCATTTATGCTCAGTTGATGTATGGTTAACAACTAAGTCCATAAATACTTTCATTCCGAGTTCGTGAGCACGTGCTAAAACTTTTTTGAAAGTATCCATATCGCCGTATTCTGGGTTGATATCCATATAATCAGCAATATCATAACCATAGTCAGCGTTAGGTGAGCAGAAAAGTGGTGAGAACCATATTGCATCTATACCAATGCTCTTAATGTAGTCAAGTTTTGAGTAAATACCCTCAAGGTCGCCAATACCATCGCCATTTGAGTCTTTAAAACTTCTTGGCCATACCTGGTAAACAACCATTTCTTTGTACCAAGCTTTTTGCATAACAAAATACCTCGCTTTAAATATTTGAAAATATTCTAACATATTGTTGTTGTTTTTACAAGTAAACAGTGTATTTTTAGCATATTGTAGAAATAATTAATTAACAATTTGGTAAAAAAACACTATATACTTTTCTGTCAGATTAATGTATAATTACAAAGTATATTTTTTGACAAATTTTTTTCGAGGGAATTTATATGAAAAAATCAACCAAAATTATTGCTTCTATTGCAGTGACTTTTGTTCTTATAGCATCTATTGCAACAGTGAGCATTTTTAAGACAGATGATTCTCAGGTATTGCCTTCAACAACGTTACCTGCAATCAGCACTACATTGTTACCAACTCAACCACTTGAAACTGTTTCTGCTTTCGACTGGGAAGCGTATCTTAATTCACAGGAGTTATCCAGTGAAACAGAGCTTTCTACTGAAGACCCGTCTGCAACGACAGTACCAGTGGTGCCTACAAGTCCTAATATTATAATCAGTTATGTTTATCCGAGTGATTATGTGCCACAGACTATTCCTACCAAACCAGTTGAAACAGAGCCTTCAACGACATCAAATCGTGTTGAAATGGTTGACTATCAATATAAAGTTGATAAGGAAAACGAAGAGATTACTTTAACCAAATATATTGGTAGTGATATGTCTCCGAGTATTCCGGAAACCGTTGCAGGATTTAATGTTACAACTATCGGTAGCGCTTGTTTTAAAAATCAGAAAATAACAAGTGTTTACATACCAAAAACAGTTACCAATATTTCAACTGCAGCTTTCAACAACTGTCAGTCCTTAAAAAGTGTTTATTTTCTTGGTACAAATTATGTTGATATTGGTGAATCAGTTTTTGAAAACTGTATTTCACTTTCTAATGTTTCTTTGTCTGCAAATACAACTGCTATTGGTGCAAATGCTTTTGCAAACTGTACTTCACTTAAGAAGCTTAAAATTCCAGAGTCAGTTACAGTTATAGGTCAGCAAGCCTTTGCTGGTTGTAGTAAAGATTTAACTATTGTTTGTAAATCTGGCACTACTGCAGAAACTGTTGCACTTAGCTACGAATATAAAGTTGAACTTGAATAATTTTTTCAAAAAAGCCACTGCGAAAAGCGGTGGCTTTTTAACATTTAAATGTAGTTTATAATATAATGAAAATGGGGATGTTGAAACAACCTTCACTTTTTATGATTATTTTTGTAAATTCAGTCAAAAATAGGGATGTGAAAACAACACATCGGAGAGTGATAAAGTGACTATTAAAAGAGGCGAAATTTATTATGCAGAT
>JAZNCY010000190.1:0-4058 GCA_045587825.1 Acutalibacteraceae bacterium | reverse complement strand
GTGTTACAGAGATTTGTTTCAGGGTAAAATTCCACTAAAAGCTCATGTTCACAGAGCAGATGATATTTTTACCGCAATAAGAATTGCCAAGGAATTTAATTTGAAACTTACATTGGACCATTGTACCGAGGGTCACTTAATTGCAGAAAAAATTGCCGAAAGTGGTTTTCCTGCTATTGTTGGCCCGTCACTTGCTTCGCGTAACAAAAAAGAAGTTGCTCAGTCTGACTTTAAAACCGCTGGTGTGTTGAAAAAAGCGGGGGTAACAGTTGCACTTACAACTGACCATCCAGTTTCAAGAATTCAGTATTTACCATTGTGTGCTGGTTTAGCTGCAAAAGAAGGTTTGGGTGAATATAATGCACTTCGTGCTATTACTATTGATGCCGCAAAAATTTGTGGCGTTAGTGACAGATTAGGTAGCCTTAAAGTGGGTAAGGATGCCGATATAGTTATTTTTGACGGAAATCCGTTAGAAATTGCAACAAATGTTGAGATGACAATAATTGACGGAAAAATAGTCTGGCAAAGAGAGTGAATCTCTGCCAGACTTTATTTTCTATATCTGCTCTAACATATATTGTTTTACATCTTCTAATTTGCTTTTTTTCCAGTCGCCATTTTCCGCCTTTTCTGCGAGTGGGCAGATTATATAAAAATCTAAAGTTTCGCCTGGAACTCTGCCAGTTCTTAAAGGCTCTTTAAAATGCTCCTGCCATTCTTCTTCGGTAGCATTTTTAAACCTTTGTGGGTTTAAATAAGTCATCTGCCTTTTTGTTGCAGAGACTAAAACCTTTGCAGAAAGTGGTGCTAATAAATTATATTCTTCTTCATTAACATCAACAAAAATTCTCGGTAATTCTGCTTTTACAATGTGCTCTTCACCATGAACGATTTTAAGACCCATAGGCTCGAAGCTAAATTCGTTTTCAGTGAAATTAAGCTTTACTAAAAGACCAAGTTCAGTATTGAATTGTGAACGCTGGTAGTCTGTATCAAAAATAAAGTTACCCAAAGAATAAAAAATTATTTTGTCGCCAACTGTTTCGTAATTCATTGGTACGTGTGGGTGATGTGCTACAACTATGTCGGCCCCCATCTCTAAAAATTTGTGATAACGCTCTCTTGTGTAAGGTGATGGGAGTGGGGTGAATTCTTCACCAGCGTGAGCAACAACAATGCACCAACGGCATTTTGCTTTAATGTCATCAATAGATTTCTGAATGGAATCTAAATCACTCCAGCTGTAGCAACCTGGGGTGTTTTCGTCAGCCTTTCTGCAAGCACGTTGGTAGCCAACGCCAAACATACCAATTCCACCAGCTTCATCTAAAATAACAGGTTTTCTTGCTTCGTCTATATTCATTCCTGCACCAATAGTCTGTGCATTCTCTTGTTTTGCAAAATCTAAAGTTCTTTTAATGCCATATTCTTTCGCATCCATAATATGATTATTGCAGATGTTCCAGATATCAGCATTCATATTTCTTAAAACCTTCAAGGCTTTCGGGTCTATTGTGTGTAATAGTTGCTGTACCCCGTCTTTAGTAGTGTTTTGCTCTACTTCTGCAACAGGACCTTCAACATTAGCAATAACGTGGTCTGCACTGTGAAGAAAATCTAAAACTTCAGAAGAAATTAAATTTTCGTCGTCCCATTTACCATACATATATCTGTCAAAACCAATGTCGCCAGTAAAGACTAAAGATGTTTTTTCTTTCATACTATTTCCTCAATCGCTTTTTGTAATTCTTCTTTTATTATCTGGTGACCTGCAGATGTCGGGTGAATTCCGTCAACACTCCAGTATCTTGTGTCGCCGTCAGAAGAAGCTTTGTCAAATTCTGCCTGGAGTGGTACAAATCTGAGAGAGAATTGTTCAGCAACCTGTTTTGAAACTTCTGCAAGTTTTCTTACTTCACAATTAAATTGCTCCCATAATTCATTAGTTGCAGAGCCTTTTAAAACAAATGGTTCTAAAATTATTATTTTAATATCTGGTAAAGCTTCTTTTATTTCTTCAATAAGCATAGTGTAAATTCTTTCGAATTTCTGGGGAGCTACGCCACAGCCTTGTGTAAGCTCGTGAGAAACATCGTTTACGCCTATAAGAATTGAAATATAATCAGGTTTTAAGTTTATTATATCTTCTTTAATTCTTGCGTAGATATCAGTAATTCTGTCACCACTTTTGCCACGGTTTATAAACTTAATTTCGCCTTTTCTGTTCTTTTCAATATCAGAAGCAAGAAGAAAAGCGTAGCCACAGCCTAAACCGAAATTATCTAAGTTTTCATCATCTCTGTTAGCATCTGTTATTGAGTCGCCTTGAAATAAAAATGTTTTCATAACAATCACCTTGAATTATTTTAGCACATAATAAAATTCTTTTCAATATTACACTTGTAAAGTAGTGTTTGTTGATGGTATATTATTAATATAATTCACGGAGGTATTTTTATGTTTGATTTTTCTTTTTTTGATGAGGTGCACGACAGAACAAAGTCGAGTGCAATAAAATATACTGATTTGCCAAAATCTGAAAAGGGGACTGTAATTCCAATGTGGATTGCAGATATGGATTTTTTATCTGCACCAGCAATTACAGAAGCTTTGAAAAAAACAGCCGAGCACGGAATTTACGGCTACGGCGAAATCGACGATGAATATAAAAATCTTGTAATTGATTGGTATAATCGTAGAATGGGCTGGAAAATAGAAAAGGATGAGCTTTTAACAATGCCAGGTGTTATGTTTGGTGTTACTATGGCTTTAAGAGCACTCACAAAAGAAAAAGACAGTGTTTTAATTTGTCAGCCTGTTTATTATCCATTTGAGAAAGTTGTGTTAAACAATAATCGTAAATTAGTTGTTAATGAACTCGTTTTAAATAATGGCAGATATGAAATCGATTTTAACGATTTTGAAGAAAAAATAATAAAAGAAAACGTAAAAGTATTTTTATTCTGTTCACCACACAACCCAGTAGCAAGAGTGTGGGAAAAAGAAGAGTTAGAGAAAATTGCAGAAATATGTTTAAAACATAACGTTTATATAATTTCAGACGAAATACATTCAGACTTTATTTTTGAAGGCTCAAAGCATATTCCGATTTCTACACTTTCAGAAGAAGTAAAAATGAAAACTGTAACTTGTGTTGCACCATCAAAAACGTTTAATATTGCAGGACTTCAGGCTTCAAATATTGTTATTTCAGATGAAAATATACGAGAAAAAATATTAAAAGAACGTACTGCTACTTGTTATCATCACCTTAATATTATGTCTATAGAAGCTGTAAAAGCTGCTTATAAAGATTCTGAAGAATGGCTCGAGGGTCTTCTTAAATATTTAAAAAGAAATGCAGAAGTTTTAAGAGAAGCTTTCCCTGAAGATTACAAAATAACGGCACTCGAAATGGACGGCACTTACTTAGCGTGGCTCGATTGTAGAAAATTAAACCTTTCAGGAGAAGAGCTTAGTGACTTATTTCTCAAGAAAGCTGGTGTGTGGCTTCATAATGGTGCAACCTTTGGCGAATGTGGCGAAGGGTTTATGAGAATGAACATTGCCTGCCCTACTTCTGTATTAGAAGAAGCAATTGAAAGAATTAAAAGTGTGTTGTAAGAGTTTGTATGTTTCGGAGTGATAATAATGCGAGAAATAAATGAGCGATTTATAAATGATTTGAAAAATGGTTGCTTGTCATACTTTTTAAATCAGGTAAAAGAAAAAAGTAATGAGCTTTGCCTTGCCATAAGAGACGGCTACATAAATATTTACTATATGGGTGGTAATCTTTTAAAAATAACCCAGAAGCAAAACGGCTACTCATTTTATTTTGATGCAAAGTATTGCCTTAATAAAAACGATGACAGTAATTTTGAGTTACTCAATTCATTAGATAGTAATTCTATTCAGGATTATATCGATAATTTTAATCTTATGATGCAAGAAATGGAAAGCTGGCTTAAAGTTTATCAAAAAAAAGAAAGAATCTACCAACACGAATTACTCGCTAATAACAAAAGTGTTATTGATATTGAGTATGCACCACC
>JAZNCY010000189.1:0-2944 GCA_045587825.1 Acutalibacteraceae bacterium | reverse complement strand
AAACAATACGAAGAAAACACACTTATTGATATAAATCTTTATGATTTCGCTATCAACTCAATATCAGAAAAGTTTTTATGTTCCAAGACCACTTCTGATGGTTACAAAGTTTTTTCAGAAGTTCCTGGAACAATTGGACTTTGTTCAAAGATTACTGAAGCAAAAACTAAAGAAGATGCTGAAAAATATTTAAATCAAATTGAAAGCTGGGAGGAATTTATGCCACTTGCTTTAAAAAAAGCTATTTTATTAAAGGCAAATTTCCCTCAAAGTTTTTATTTAGCTTCCACTTCAAAACTCGCTTCATTAGAAAAAGAATTGGGCATAGTCGTTGACGAAATACAAGATTCGTTAACAGATTACTACTGTGATTCACAAAACCTAAAGCATTTTTCTCAAGTTTCCTTCTTTTTTAATTTGCTGTTATACATTTTATTTAATAACCTAAAATCTTTGGACAGTAGTATTAAATCGAAATTAATAGACCGTTTTATTGCTATTGCTAAATTTTATCTTACTTCGTGCTACAATCGAGATTTTTTGAAAAATGAAGATTCTGTTAACTGCCTTTCTGAAACACATATTTTCAGTTACTACTTATTAAAAGCAACATCTCAGAAAGAACAAAATCCCTTGGACTATATTAAAACTCTTAAAAAACTGCTGAAAAAAGTTCCACAGGCTAAAGTTGTAGTTGAATTTCTTATGGATGAGTTTAAAAAAGAAGAAGATACAAAAGAACAAGAGAAAATAAAAAACACTTCACCAGAATTACTGGCTATGGCAGAACAACTAAAAACGATGCTTTCTGCATTTCCTCCTAATTCACCTGAACTTTTAGCTATAAAGCAAAGCCCTATGTACAAGCAAGTTGCATTTTTAATAGAAGAGTAACCGGCAACTACCCCTTAACCCCTAATACCAAGTCCCTATGAACGGAGTGAACCACCATGACTCAACCCTTGCTTTCAATCGGTATGATTGTAAAAAATGAAGAACGTTCTTTAGAAAAATGTCTTAAAGCTCTGACACCTTTAAGACAAACGATCCCCTGTGAATTAGTAATTGCGGACACTGGCTCCACTGATAAAACAAAAGAAATCGCCACAAAATATGCAGATATTGTTTTTGATTTTAAATGGGTTAATGACTTTTCTGCTGCAAGAAATGCTGTTATGGACAAATGCTGTGGTAAATGGTTTTTAACTCTTGATGCAGACGAATATTTATCACCCGACATTGATGAAATATCAAAATTTTTAACCGGGGCTTTGTCTGACCAAAAAAACACCGCCTCTGTTGTTATAAGAAACCACCAAAAAATTGATATGACTGGTTTATATAATGACTTTAATGCTATTCGTATGGTGCGTATGGCTACCGGCAGAAGATACAAAGGTGCTATTCACGAAAGTTTAGAACTAAAGAGCATTGAAGAATGCCAAGTTTTAGCTAACACATTATTTGACCACGATGGTTATGCAGAAATCTCTTTTGAACAAGCTTTAGAAAAAGAAAAACGCAATTTACAGCTTCTTGAAGAAGAATTCAATAAAAACCCAAAAAATATAAAATGTGTTTTGCAATGTTTAGAATCATCATCCAAACAACCTGAAAAAAGACGCTATTTTACTGAATATGCAATTAAACTGTTAAAAGAAAAAGATATTTCTAACCCTCAATGGGATGTGTTTGCACCAACCTGTGCATATCAGGCAACAGTTTACGCCGACTCAGATGAAATGCCGGATTTATTAGAATGGTATAACTGGGTTTTTGAAACTTTTCCTGATTCAGATAAAATTCTTATAGATGTGAAATATGCACACACCATAAGGCTATATATAGAAAAGGATTATGTTGCTACTATAAAAGCAGGCAAAGAATATCTTAAATCCTTAACAAAGTATAAAAATTCAAAAAAGCAAGTAAGCATTCTGACATTTATCAATCCAATTACACGCATTCACTCTATTCATGAAAACACAATAAACATAATTATCGCTAACTCAATGCTTAACATAAACAACGAGAGTGAGGCTATAAAAATCCTTGAAAAAATAAATTTAACTACATCCGATGAAAAAATAATTAAAACCTGGCTTGATAGTGTTATCATGGTGAAAAAGACAGCCATAAAAAAAATAATCGAAAAATCTTTAACAGAACTTTTCAAAAATTATGATAATAACACTCTTCAGGAACCAGAACTTTATGATTTCACCATTTCTGCAATCCAAAGTATTTTTTCGTGCAAAAATGAAACACCTGATGCTTACAATCTTTTTTCAGAAATTCCTGGCACAATAGGTCTTTCTGCTAAAATATGTAGTGCAAAAACTAAAGACGAAGCTCAAAAATACATAAACCAGATTGAAAACTGGGATGAATTTATGCCATTAGCTTTAAAACAAGCACTTTTACTAAAAGCAGATTTACCAAAAGAGTTTTACACTATGTCTTCTTCAAGATTAGAATTATTAACTAATAATTTAAGTAAAGTTACAGAAGAAATTGCTAATGTAATAATAAACCATTATTGTAGCGAAGAAAGTTTGAAAGAATTCCCACAGATATCTTTTATTTTCAATTTACTTTCAAATTCATTGTTCAATAATACGGAGTTAAATAAAGAATTAAAGTTAACTTTAATTAATAAATTCTTGCTTGTTGCAGATATGTTTTTAAACACTTGCTATAACCCAGATTTACTGTGCGTTGAAATGTGTATTGGTTTCCTTCCTGAAAATCATTTATTTGCCTGGTATTTAATTAAGGCAAACAAAATAAAAAACACAAAACCGTTGGAATACATAAAAACCTTAAGAATAGCTTTGCAAAAAGTTCCACAAGCAAAACAAATTGTAGAATTCTTAATTGAAGAATTTAAAAACGAAGAAGAATTAAAGCGTCAAGAAAAAATAAAAACCGCTTCACCAGAGCT
>JAZNCY010000188.1:0-8337 GCA_045587825.1 Acutalibacteraceae bacterium | reverse complement strand
TGGAAAAAACATACAAAAACACCACACAATACAAGTATAATTTAACATAAATTACTAAAAAAATCAATAGTAAATCCCAAAAATTTGATAGGAATTCACGAAAAAGTTTCGGAAGAATGATAAGCAACGTACTGTTGTGGAATGAATAGGGGTATAAAATAAAAAATGAATTAAAATTGTATAAAATGAATAATATGCACAAAATACTGCATAAATATGCGAAAAGTAAGTAAGAAACGACAAAAATATAAATATTTATGAAAAAAGTGTTGACAAATACAGTGTAAAGTTGTAATATTATGCACACGTAATGAATATTTTTTCAAAAACAATTTTTGGAGGCAATATAAAATGGATAAGAAAAACATTAAAAAAGTAGTATTAGCTTACTCAGGTGGACTTGATACATCAATTATCATTCCTTGGCTTAAAGAAAACTATAATAACTGCGAAGTTATTGCAGTTTCAGGTAACGTAGGTCAGGCAAGTGAATTAGAAGGTCTTGAAGAAAAGGCTCTTAAAACAGGTGCTTCAAAGCTTTATGTTGAAGACCTTACAAAAGAATTTATTGAAGATTACGTTTTCCCTTGCGTTCAGGCTGGTGCAAAATATGAGGAATACCTTTTAGGTACAGCTTTTGCTCGTCCATCAATCGGTAAAAGAGTTGCAGAAATCGCTTTACAGGAAGGCGCAGATGCTATTTGTCACGGTTGCACAGGTAAAGGTAACGACCAGGTAAGATTTGAACTTGCAATCAAAGCATTCGCACCAGATATGCCTATTATCGCTCCTTGGAGAGAATGGGATATCAAATCTCGTGAAGAAGAAATTGATTACGCAGAAGCACACAATGTTCCACTTAAAATAAGCAGAGAAACAAACTATTCTAAAGATAAAAACATCTGGCACCTTTCTCACGAAGGTCTTGACCTTGAAGACCCAATGAACGAGCCACTTTATAATAAAGAAGGCTTCTTAGAAATGGGCGTTTCACCAGAAATGGCTCCAGATAAACCAACTTATGTAACAATCCACTTTGAAAAAGGTGTTCCAACAGCTATTGATGGTAAAGCTATGGGTTCAGTTGAAATCGTTGAAAAGCTCAATGAACTCGGCGGCGCAAATGGTATCGGTCTTCTCGATATCGTTGAAAACAGACTTGTTGGTATGAAATGCCGTGGTGTTTATGAAACTCCAGGTGGTGCAATTCTTTACAAGGCTCACGAGGTTCTTGAAACAATCTGTCTTGATAAAGAAACAGCTCACTATAAAGCACTTGTTGCTCAGAAGTTAGCAGAGCTCGTTTACAATGCACAATGGTTTACACCACTTACAGAAGCAATTTTAGCATTCGTTAAGAGCACACAACAAACTGTAACAGGTGACGTTACACTCAAACTTTATAAGGGTAATATGATTAATGCAGGTGTTAAATCTCCATTCTCACTTTATGACCCTGAAATTGCTACATTTGATGAGGACGAGGTTTATGACCAGAAAGACTCAGCAGGCTTCATTAACCTTTATGGTCTCCCAATCAAAGTTATGGCAAAAATGAAAGAGAAAAATGGTTTAGATAAATAATTGTTATAATAATTAGTATTAACCACTGATTAGAAACAGTCAGTGGTTAATAAAATTTGAAAGGACTTTTATTATTATGGATAAAATGTGGGCAGGAAGATTCGGTAAGGCCTTAGATAAAGAAGCAGATGACTTTAATTCTTCCATTCACTTTGACAGTAAAATGTATGTGCAGGATATAAAAGGTTCAATAGCACACGCTTCAATGCTTGTAAAGCAAGGCATTATTTCTAAAGAGGATTTCAACGAAATTACAGATGGACTTTCTTCAATTTGTGATGATATCACAAGTGGTGAGCTTCCTATTGATATGGAAGCAGAAGATATTCATATGTTCGTTGAAGCAGAGCTTACAAAGCGTAAGGGTGACGTTGGTAAAAGACTTCACACAGCACGTAGCAGAAATGACCAGGTAGCGCTTGATATCCGTCTTTATTTAAGAGATGAAGCAGTAGAAGTTAATGAGCTTTTATATAATTTAATAGAAGCGATTTTAGAGCAAGCAAAGAAAAACCAGGATGCAATTATGCCGGGCTACACACACTTGCAAAGAGCGCAACCCATTACATTCGCTCACCATCTTTTAGCGTATGCTATGATGTTTATCCGTGATATTGGCAGACTTAGTGATGCAGTTAAGAGAATGAATTATTCACCACTTGGTTCTTGTGCGCTTTCTGGTACTACATATAATACCGACAGAGAATTTGTAGCAAAAGAATTAGGCTTTTATGGCATTACACAAAACAGTATAGACGGCGTTTCTGACAGAGATTTTTGTGTTGAGCTTCTTTCCTGCTTCAGTCTTATTATGATGCACTTATCAAGATTTTCTGAAGAGGTAATTCTCTGGTCTTCTTGGGAATTCAAATTTGTTGAATTAGATGACTCATACACAACAGGCTCAAGCATTATGCCACAGAAAAAGAATCCTGATATGGCAGAGCTCGTAAGGGGTAAAACTGGTAGGGTTTATGGTGATTTAATGTCACTTTTAACTACACTCAAGGGCTTACCACTTGCTTATAATAAAGATATGCAGGAGGATAAAGAAGCAATTTTTGATGGTATTGAAACTGTTAAAAAGTGCCTTAGCATTTTTGCACCAATGATTTCTACAATGGTTGCTTTAAAAGATAATATGTATAAGGCAGCACAAAAAGGCTTTATAAATGCAACAGATTTGGCAGACTACCTTGTTAAAAAAGGACTTCCATTCCGTTCTGCTTACAAAATTGTAGGTCAGATTGTTGCAAAATGTATTGATGAAAATATTGTTCTTGATAATATGGAGCTTTCTGAGTATCAGAAAATCAGCGAGTTATTCACTGAGGATTTATATGAAGAAATTTCACTTGAAACTTGTGTTAAAAAGAGAATTTCTGCAGGTTCTACTGGTTACGAATCAGTAGAAAAGCAAATAGAATATGTTACGGAGTTTATAAATGGCAAAAAAGATATTTATTGATGGTAAGGCAGGGACTACCGGTCTTAGAATTTTTGAAAGACTTGAAAATTTCAAAGGAATTGAATTAATTACACTTTCTGATGAAAAAAGAAAAGATTTAACTGCAAGAAAAGAAGCGCTCAACAGTGCAGATATTGCATTTTTGTGTCTTCCTGATGATGCTGCAAGAGAATCAGTGAGCTTAATTGAAAATGACAACACAGTTGTTATTGATACATCAACCGCTCACAGAACTGACGAAGCTTTCGCTTATGGCTTCCCTGAGCTTTCAGAAAATCATAGAGAGAAATTAAAAAACAGTAAAAGAATTGCAGTGCCAGGCTGTCATGCGAGTGGCTTTATAGCACTCATATATCCACTTATAGAAGCTGGAATTTTAAGTAAAACAGAAAATCTTTCTTGTTTTTCACTTACTGGCTACTCAGGTGGTGGCAAAAAGATGATTGCAGAATATGAGGAGACCGAAAGAGATGTGCTTTTAGATGCACCAAGGCAATATGGTCTTACACAACAGCACAAGCATTTAAAAGAAATGAAGGCAATCAGTGGAATAGAAAATGCTCCGGTATTTTGCCCGGTTGTTGCGCCGTTTTATTCAGGTATGGAAGTGACAGTGCCGATATTCAAGAGTATGTTAAAAGATGGTACTACACTTGATGACATAAAAAATATCTACAAACAAAAATATAATGGTCCTATTGTTAATTTTAAAGAGAATAATGACGAAGCAGGATTTATTTCTGCAAACGCTTATTCAGATTTAGATACAATGGAAATTGCAGTTTTTGGTAATGAAGACAGAATTATTTTAACTGCAAGATATGACAATTTAGGTAAAGGTGCTTCAGGTGCCGCAATAGAATGTCTTAACATAGTTTTAGGGCAAGACGAAACAACAGGTTTAGTTGTAAAATAGAGGTATACTTATGGAAATTATTAATGGTGGCGTTTGTGCCGCAACAGGTTTTACTGCAGGTGGTATTCACTGTGGTATAAGAAAAAATAAAACAAAAAAAGATTTAAGCTTGATTTTCAGCGAAAAAAGAGCAGCTGCAGCAGCGGTTTATACAACTAACTTAGTTAAAGGTGCTCCACTCGTTGTTACTAAAAATCATATTGCTGACGGCTTTGCTCAGGCAGTTATCTGCAACAGTGGTAATGCTAACACCTGTAATGCAAATGGTATTGAAATTGCAGAAGGTATGAGTAAATTAGTTGCCGAAACTATGAACATCAGAGAAAATGACGTTGTAGTTGCTTCAACTGGTGTTATTGGTCAGCCATTAGATATTGAACCAATAAAAAATGGTATGGAAGAGCTTAAAAATTCTTTAGGCAATAACAGTCTTGATGCCGCAGAGGGTATTATGACAACAGATACAGTTGTAAAAGAAATTGCAGTTTCTTTTGAAATTGGTGGCAAAGAATGTAAAATCGGCGGTATTGCTAAAGGCTCTGGTATGATTCATCCTAATATGGCTACAATGCTTGTGTTTATCACAACAGACTGTGCTATTTCACCAGAGATGCTTAAAAAGGCACTTTCAACTGATATTAAAAATACTTTCAATATGGTTAGTGTTGATGGTGATACTTCAACAAACGATATGGTAACAGTCCTCGCTAATGGTATGGCAGGTAACGAAGAAATTACTTGCGATGGCGAAGCTTTTGACACATTTATGAAAGCACTCAACACAATCACTGTTCATCTTTGCAGAATGATTGCTGGTGATGGCGAGGGTGCTACAAAGCTTCTTGAGTGTCAGGTTAATGGTGCAAAAACAGAAGAAATTGCAAAAATTGTTGCTAAAAGTGTTATTTGCTCATCACTCACAAAAGCAGCTATGTTTGGTGCAGATGCAAACTGGGGCAGAGTGCTTTGTGCTATTGGTTACAGTGGTGCAGATGTAGATGTTACTAAAATTGACGTTTCATTTATTTCAAATAAAGGCGAAATTCTCGTTTGTAAAGATGGTGCAGGCGTTGAATTCTCAGAAGAAAAAGCGAAAGAAATTCTTTTAGAAAAAGAAATTGTTACAAAAATTGAGTTGAATGATGGCGCTTCAAGTGCTACTGCCTGGGGTTGCGATTTAACTTACGAATATGTAAAAATCAACGGAGATTACAGAACATGATAGATAAAAGCGTTACAAATTTAGACAGAGCAGAAATTCTTACTCAGGCTTTGCCATACATACAAAAATATCACGAAAAAATAATTGTTGTGAAATATGGCGGTAATGCTATGGTAAGTGAAGAATTAAAGCAACAGGTTATGGAAGATATAGTTCTTCTTCACCTCATTGGTGTTAAGGTTGTTTTAGTTCACGGCGGTGGTCCTGAAATTACAGATACATTAAATAAAATCGGCAAAGAGAGTCAGTTTGTTGACGGACTTCGTGTTACAGATAAAGAAACTGCTGACGTTGTTCAGATGGTTCTTGCTGGTAAAATAAATAAATCACTCGTTAATCTTATTCAGATTAAGGGTGGCAAGGCTATTGGTATTTCTGGTCTTGATGGACACATGATTGAAGCAGAGGTAAAAGATGAAAGACTCGGCTTTGTTGGCAGAATTACAAATGTAGATGTAACTCCTGTTTTAGACGTTCTTGAAAAAGGTTATATTCCAGTTGTTTCAACTATTGGTTGTGATAACGAGGGTAATGTTTATAACATAAATGCAGATACAGCGGCTTCTTACATAGCTGGTGCTATGAACGCAACAAGACTTATTTCTATGACAGATATTGCTGGCGTTTTAAAGGATAAGGATGACCCGAATTCTATTATAAAATGCATCAATATTGAAGATGCACAAAAATTATTTGAGACAGGCGTTATTTCGTGCGGTATGATTCCGAAAGTAGAATGTTGCATTGATGCTATAAGAAAAGGTGTAGAAAAAGTTATTATTATGGATGGCAGAATTCCACACTCAATTCTTATAGAGTTATTGACAGATGAAGGTGCTGGTACAATGGTTACCGAGCAATATGACGAAGAAAGATAAGGGGATATAAAATGAGCATCAAGGAGAAAGACCAGTATTATATTGCCAATACTTATGCGAGATTTCCTATTGAAATTGTTTCTGGTAAAGGCTCAACAGTAGTGGACAGTGACGGCAAAGAATACATTGATATGGGCAGTGGTATTGCTGTTAATATTTTTGGTATGTGTGACGAAGAATGGACTTCGGCAGTTGCTAAACAGTTAACAGTTTGTCAACATACGTCAAACCTTTATTATTCAGAGCCTTGTGTAAAGCTCGCAGAATTACTTTGTGAAAAAACAGGTATGAAAAAGGTGTTTTTTGGCAATTCTGGTGCAGAAGCAAATGAAGGTGCAATTAAAACTGCAAGAAAATATGCTTATGAAAAAAAAGGCAAGGATTACTATAAAATTTTAACTCTTAATAACAGTTTTCACGGCAGAACAATTACAACTCTTGCAGCAACTGGTCAGGAGGTATTCCACAACGACTTTTTACCGCTTACAGAGGGCTTTGTTTACACAGATGCTAACGACGTTGAAATGCTCAGAAAAGTGGTTTCAGAAAACAAGTTAGCGGCTATTATGTTTGAAACTGTTCAGGGTGAGGGTGGTGTTGTGCCACTTACACAGGAGTTTGTTGATGCAATAAAAGATATCTGTGAAAAAGAAGATATTTTAATGATTGTTGACGAGGTTCAGACTGGTAACGGCAGAACAGGTAAGCTTTTCGGATATATGCATTATGGAATTACACCAGATATTGTTACAACTGCAAAAGGCTTAGGCGGTGGACTTCCTATTGGTGCTGTTATTATGGGCGAAAAAACAAAAGATGTTTTAACAAGTGGTACACATGGCTCAACCTTTGGTGGTAATCCTGTTTCTTGTGCTGGTGCAGTTAATATAATTTCTCGCTTGACTTTAGGATTTTTAGAAGATGTAAGCAGAAAATCAAAATATATAATTGATGAATTATCACAGGCAGATGGTGTGAAAAGTGTTACAGGTCTTGGTCTTATGCTTGGTATTGAAACCGAAAAGGATGCTTCTGAAGTAATTAAAATTTGTCAGGAAAACGGCGTTCTTCCAATAAAAGCAAAGAATAAAGTGAGACTTTTACCACCACTTAATATTACAGATGATGAATTAATTAAGGCAATAAACGTTATAAAGAAAGCAGTAAAGGTAGGGTAACTAAATGGATTTAAAAGGCAGAGATTTTTTAAAGCTTCTTGATTATAAAAGCGAAGAAATCGAATATCTTATAGACCTTGCGGCAGAACTTAAAGAAAAAAAGAAAAAGGGCATTCCTCACGAAGAATTAAAAGGTAAAAATATTGCTCTTATATTTGAAAAAACAAGTACAAGAACACGTTGTAGCTTTGAGGTTGCAGCCCGTGATTTAGGTATGGGTGTTACTTACCTTGACCCATCTGCTTCACAAATAGGCAGAAAAGAAAGTATTGCCGACACAGCAAGAGTTCTTTCTTCAATTTATGACGGAATTGAATATCGTGGCTACGGTCAGGAAGTAGTTGAAGAATTAGCAAGATTTTCAAAGGTTCCTGTGTGGAATGGTCTTACAAATGAGTTTCATCCTACACAGATTTTAGCCGATTTTCTTACAATTAAAGAAAAATTCGGCAAGTTAAAGGGTATAAACTTTGTGTACCTTGGCGATGCAAGATACAATATGGGTAACTCTCTTATGGTTGGTTGCGCAAAAATGGGAATGAACTTTGTTGCTTGTGCACCTAAAAAATATTTTCCAGATACAGATTTAGTCGGCGAATGCAAAAAGATTGCAAAGCAGACTGGTGCTACACTTACATTCTCAGAGGACCCTGTTTCTGCAGTTAAAAATGCAGATGTTGTTTACACAGATGTGTGGGTTTCAATGGGTGAGCCAGAGCTCGTGTGGGCAGAAAGAATTAACGATTTGTCAGATTATCAGGTGAATAAAGAGTTAATGTCACACACTGGTAAAGACACAATTTTTATGCACTGTCTCCCATCTTACCACGATAAAAAGACAGAAATCGGTAAAAAAATCTGTGACAAGTTCAACAGAACTGCAGTTGAAGTTACTGACGACGTTTTTGAAAGCGAACAGTCAGTTGTGTTCGAAGAAGCAGAAAACAGAATGCATACAATTAAAGCAGTTATGCTTGCTACGCTTAAATAGTGGTCAGTGAGTCAGTATAATAAGAGTTGATTTTAACTATCATTTTTAGTTTTTTAACTGGAAATGATAGTTTTTTTCTAACCACTGACTATTAATAAGT
>JAZNCY010000187.1:0-4836 GCA_045587825.1 Acutalibacteraceae bacterium | reverse complement strand
TATTATATAACAAATATTTTCTTATTTCAATGAAAATAACAATATTGTAAAATTTTAAATATATTTTAATACTTTAATTGTAAAACAAAAAAAATTGTGATAGAATATTATAAATATAACAATTTATAAAGGTGAGTTTTATGACTAAGACAATTATGAAAAAATATGCACATCTCATAGCAAGAGTTGGTGCTAACATAAAAAAGGGGCAGCCTGTAAGAATTATTGCAGAGGCAGACCAGTTTGAATTTATTAATTTACTTGTAACAGAGTGCTACAAATTAGGCGCTTCAAGAGTTGATGTTGAGTGGACCTATCAACCTATTACAAAAACAGATTATAAATACAGAAGTTTAAAATCTCTTTCTGAAGTTCCTTTATGGAAAGAAGAAAAATTAAAGCTTATGGTAGAAGAAGTGCCTTGCAGAATTTTCATTGAAAGCGAAGACCCTGACGGACTTAAAGGCGTTAATCGTGAAAAAATGCAGAAGTCACAGATGGCAAGATATAAAATCACAAAAAAATACAGCGATGCACTCGAAAATAAAGACCAATGGACTATTGCCACTGTTCCGTCTTACGCCTGGGCTAAAAAGGTATTCCCTAATGAAACAAAAAGAAATGCTTACAACAAGCTCTGGGATACAATTTTAGAAACTGTTTATGTTACTAAAGATAACGACCCCGTAAAAGAATGGGATAATCACAACAAAAACTTAAAAGAGCGTACAAAATGGCTTAACGAAAAGAAATTTGATTATTTAGAATACAAAAGCTCAAATGGTACAAATTTCAGAGCAGATTTAATTCCAGAAGCACACTGGTGCGGCGGTGGTGAAGAAACTCTTTCTGGTAATTTCTTTAACCCTAATTTACCAACACAAGAAGTATTCACTTCACCTAAAAAAGGCTTTGCAGAAGGTACTTTAGTTTCTACAAAACCACTTTCATACCAGGGTCAGTTAATTGAAGATTTTAAAATCACTTTTAAAGATGGTAAAGCAGTTTCGTGGGAAGCAAGAGAAAACAAAGATTTACTCGACAAAATGCTTTCTATGGACGAAGGTGCTCCATACCTTGGCGAATTAGCACTTATTCCACAGGACAGCCCTATTGCAAACACAGGCATTCTTTTCTATAACACTCTTTTTGATGAAAATGCAAGCTGTCACGTTGCTTTAGGCAGAGGCTTCTGCGATACTATTGACGATTTCCAGAGCAAAACTCTCGAGGAATGTCAGGCTCTCGGCGTTAATGACAGTATGATTCACGTTGACTTTATGATTGGCGCAGACGACCTTACTATTACAGGCTACAAAGATGGCAAAGCATACCCAATTTTCGTAAACGGTAACTGGGCATTTTAAATTTTAAAATTTCAAATTACAGGTGATATATTATGGCAACAGGTAAACCAAATAAATGGAGAACAGATAAATTTTTAAGAGAAGAGCCTGCTCCTTTGCAGTTTTCAAAGGATGGTAAATTCAGAATATTACATCTTACAGATATTCACGAAGTTATGCCAGAAATGGATGACGATGACAACAGAGAAATCCCAGATAATAAAGACAAGGAAACTCTTAACGTTATTGAAAAATGTATTGAAGAAGCAAACCCGGATTTAGTAGTTTTCGGTGGTGATAACGTAAGTGGTTACTGGGAAGAATTCAATTACGATTTGATTTATAAGACAATCACAAAAATTGTTGAGCCAATCAAAAGAAGAAATATTCCACTCGCATTGGTTTTCGGTAACCACGATGGCGAGGTTGGTTTTTACACAGATATTCAGATGATTATGTATAATGACTACCAGAACTGCCGTTCCAATCTCAATGATGCAGACGTTTTTGGTTGTGGTAACTGCAACTTAACAATCAAAAGCTCTGATGGCACTAAAAATGCATATTCAATCTGGCTTATGGACTCAAATGATTATATGAATGATGACGAAGGTGACTCAGGTTACGCTTACGTTCACAAGGACCAGATTGACTGGTATGAAAAAAGAAGTAAAGAGTTGAGAGATGAAAATGGTGGCACACCTGTTCCTGCAATTCTCTTCCAGCACATTCCTGTTCAGCAGGAAATTCACGAATTACAGGAAGTAGCCGAAATGGGTGAAAACGTTGTTGAGCACGACGGCAAATTTTATTCATTCGGTGATAAACTCATTTCTGGCAGACTCAGAGAATATCCTTGCCCACCATTTATGAAGCAGGACCATACTGAGCAATTAAAGAGCTGGAAAAAAATGGGTGATATAAAAGCTGCCTTCTTCGGTCATGACCACGTTAACGATTTTCACATTAAGGTTGACGGCATAAGTCTTTATCAGACTATTGGCTGTGGTTACTTTACATATGGTAGAGAGCACGGTGGCAGACTCATTATTCTTGACGAAAACAATCCTGAAAATATTGAAACAAGAACAATTGAAGTAGAAAGAATCACTTCAACAAATTTCAACAGAAATCAGGATGACGATATAGCAGTAATTCTTAATGCCTATGATGAGCTTTTAAATAAAAATGAAGTGAAGGAAGCTGGCGAATATTTAGAAGCAGAAATCAAAAAAGCTAAAGAGCGTAACGATTCTTTCGCAGAAATGACCCTTCACAATGAAGTTGTATCATTCCACAGAAGAACTGGCGAACAGAAAAAGGCTGTTGGTGCTATAAATGAAATTTTAGAGTTGCTTGAAAAATTCGGTCTTGAAAATACAGTTTTAGGTGCGAATATGTACCTCAACTGTGCTACCACTCTTAATTTCTTCCACAGAACTGCTGATTCATTACCACTTTTCGTAAGAGCGTTTGAAGCATATATTAATACAATCCCACAGAACGATTATCGTTTTGCAGGCTTCTATAACAACTACGCTTTAGCTCTATATGAAAGCGAAAATTATGACGAAGCATTAAGATATTTCAGAAAAGCATTAAATATTCTTTCACTCTATAAGGGTAACGATTCTGAAATGGCAGTTATTTTCTGTAATTTATCTCATCTTTTTGAAAAAATTAATGATGAAGAAATGATTTATAATTGTCTTAATTCAGCATATCTTTCATTAAAAGATTATGATGGTGAAAAGAACAACAATTTCATCTTACATTGTCAGAAATGTATTGAAGCCTTCAAGCACTTCAAAAAAGACGATTACTCTAAAGAAATTGAAGAAAAACTTGCAAAATAATCTATTGTATTATATTGACAATAAATTATATTTTAGATAAAATTATCTAATAAACTGAAATCGGGTGATTTTATGGGTAATATAGCAATTTATGGTGGCTCATTTGACCCTCCTCATAAAGGGCATTTACTTTTAGCTAAAAACTTAGCAAAAGAGTGTAATGCAGATAAAGTTCTGATTATCCCTGCCTACTCTTCCCCTTTTAAGGATGGTTCTGTAGCAGAAGGAACTGACAGGCTTGCTATGTGCAAACACACCTTCACAGACCCGATATTTGAAATTTCTGCTATTGAGCTTAACAGAGAAGGAAAAAGCTACACAGTAGATACAATAAAGGATTTAAAAAAATATTACCCGAATGACAATTTGTTTTTGTTTATGGGTGACGATATGTTCCTCTCTCTTGCAAACTGGTATAAATACAAAGAGCTTCTTTCGCTCTGCACTATTGTTACCGCTGCAAGAACAGAGGATATGAAGCACTTGGCAGAAATGAAAACCTACGCTATTACAAAGCTTAAATTACACGAAGGCGATTATATAATTTCAAAAGAAAAGCCACTTGAGGTAAGCTCTACACTTTTAAGAACTATGCTCAAAAACAGGTTGGATACAAGTAAATACCTTACTTATGATACTATTGACTATATCAAAAAAAGGGGGCTTTATTTATGAAAACCAATTCAGAATGCATTGAAATTATTAAAGGCAGATTAACAGAACAACGCTTCATTCATTCTCTTAACGTTGCAGACAGTGCAAAAGAGCTTGCAATTAAGTTCGGTGCAGACCCCGAAAAAGCGTACACAGCAGGTCTTATTCACGATTCTTGTAAAAATCTTGAACCAAGTGTTCAACTTCAATATTTACTCGAGAATGGTGTTGAGCTTTCTGAATATGAATTGGCAGCCCCTAAACTCTTTCACGCTATTTGTGGCGCTGTTTTTGCAGAAAAAGAGTTAGGCTGTACTGATGAAGAGATTATAACTGCTGTTCGCTACCATACAACTGGCAGAAGTAATATGACGCTTTTGGAAAAAGTAATTTTTATTGCTGATTTTATAGGTAAAGAGCGTAATTATGACGGCGTAGAAATTATGAGAGAAAAAGCGTTCCGCTCACTTGATGAAGCAATAGTTGAAGGTTTGAGCTTCACTATGATTGACTTAATAAAAAAAGAACGATTAGTTCATCCTGATACTATGGGTGCCTATAATTCGGCACTTCTTGCCTACAAAGGCGAAAAAGGAGAGAAATTAATATGAGTTTAGAGCTCACTAAAAAAATTGTTAAAGCGTTAGATGATAAATTAGCGCGTGACATTGAAGTTATTAAAACAGAAGAGGTAACAATAGTTGCCGATTATTTTGTTATTGCAACTGCTAATTCAAATACACATGTAAGAGCGTTGGCAGATGAAATAGAATATCAATTAGAGCAAGAGAACATTCACCCTGACCACGTTGAAGGCAGAGCTACCGGCTGGGTGCTTATGCAATATGGCGGTGTTGTTGTTCACATTTTCCTTGAGGATTCAAGACAATATTATAATCTTGAAAGACTCTGGGATGATGCAGCTAAATTAGACATTTCTCAATTTATTGATTGATGGGTATAAGAAGAAAGGAAATGAT
>JAZNCY010000186.1:0-6755 GCA_045587825.1 Acutalibacteraceae bacterium | reverse complement strand
CGTAGGGGAAGAGCTCTGCTCTCCCGCAGTAGTGGGAGTTGTTTTTATTAAGATAAATCAATCGAGTGCAACGATTGAAATGTTTGCGAAGCCCTACCTCCTTTGAAAAGGAGGGGGACCGCCGTGGCGGTGGAGAATTGATATCAGGATGCACGATAGTGCAAGGTTAAAAATTTAATGAACAATGAAGTCGCTTACGCTGATGAATGATGAATAATGAATAATTTCGGGGCAAAGCCGTAATTATAATTGAAAATTGAAAGTTGAAAATTAAAAATTTCGGAAGCCTTCGGCTTGATTGTAATTAAATATTAATAACAAAAACTACATTCTTTCATTTTTAATTTAATGAACGAATGTAGTTGTTTTTATAATATTATAATAGCGTCGCAGACCCATAATTCTGCATTTTGCATTCTGAATTCTGCATTTCAAAAAACGCCTCATTCTACTAACAAAACTATTGATAAAATGGAAAATATGTGCTAAACTAAAATTGCGACACAAATTTAATAGTTTCCTACATAGGTGGGTATTTTTATTTAGGTAAAAATACAGGCTCTTTTTCCCATACCTTTGTAGGATTAGAATTTGTGTCGCAACAAATCGGAGCTATGTATTTTTCGGTGCGTAGCTTCGGCTGCGCACTTTTTGTTTTTATAAGGAAATATTAAGGTGGGGGGAATAATGAAATATTAAATAGCGTTTTATCAATTTAATATCAGGAGTAGAAATTTAATTAAATAAAGGTAGGTTTTTATCATGAAAAAGGTAATTAGTTTTTTAGTAGCAGGCTTAATGTTATTCAGTGCGGTATTTGCATTGGCTGGTTGTGCAGGTGAAGGTGGAGAAAATGTAACAGAAAACAAAGACAATAACACAAACATTTTAAATAATGTAAAAAATGAACATTTATGTACAATTGCTATAGAAGGTAAGGAATTTGAACTTCCGATTACATTAAAAGAGCTTGAAGAATTAGGTTTAGTACAAATGAACGATTATGACAATGAACAGGTTCGCAACGCGCAAAATAAGTGTTTTGGGATGATTATGAATCCAAGACAAGATTTTAGTTTGATATATAGTATGGAAGCTCTTGATGATCCTTCTAAAGGAGCAGAAAATGTAAATGTTATTGGTATAAGCACTTACAGAGCAAATAAAGATCAGATTGCATTAAATGGTGATGTTTGTACAGGTATAACCATTGATGAAGCAATAGAATCTTTGGGTGATAACTACAATCTTGTAGGTGCTTTAAATCCTGATGATTTACATTATGATTCAGTTAGAATAAATTATACTAATGATAAGGAACATATAATTGTGGATGCGAAGAATGGTATTGTAACATATATCGAATATAGCAGCGATTGGAGTGTTGAATAATTATCTGTTTTCATAAATCTATAAAATAAAAGAAGTTCTATCATTTTCATAAACTGAAAATGATAGAACTTTTTCTAATATCTAACACCTAAAATCTAACACCTGAAGATTAATTTTGTAAAACAAAATTAATCTTCATCAAGCTTAAGAATCGCCATAAACGCTTCTTGTGGCACTTCAACAGTACCAAACGAACGCATTCTCTTTTTACCTTCTTTTTGCTTTTCAAGAAGTTTTTTCTTTCTTGTGATGTCACCGCCGTAGCACTTTGCAAGAACGTCTTTTCTCATAGCCTTAACAGTTTCACGTGCTATAACCTTACCACCAATAGCAATCTGAATTGGTATTTCAAACATCTGTCTTGGAATGTTATCTTTAAGCTTTTCTGCAATCTTTCTTGCTCTGCCATACGCTTTGTCAGAGTGCACCATAAATGAAAGAGCATCAACAATATTGCCATTAAGAAGAACGTCTAATTTTACAAGATTTGATTTTCTGTATTCAGAAATTTCATAGTCAAGTGAAGCGTAACCACGTGTTCTTGATTTTAATGCATCAAAGAAGTCATAAATGATTTCGTTAAGTGGTAAATCATATTTTAATTCAACTCTGTCTGCAGAGATGTAGTCCATATTTTTAAACGTACCACGTCTTTCCTGACATAAATCCATAATAGCACCAACGTACTCAGGTGGTGAAAAAATGTGAGCATCTGCAACTGGTTCTTCAGAAAAATCAATAGTCGCAGGGTCAGGGTAGTGGGTAGGGTTGTCAATTTCAATTACTTCACCATTTGTTAAGTGAATTTTATAAACAACGCTTGGAACAGTTGTAACTAAGTCTAAGTTATATTCTCTTTCGAGTCTTTCTTGAATAATTTCAAGGTGTAAAAGACCCAAAAAGCCACATCTGAAACCAAAGCCCAAAGCACCAGAGGTCTCTGGCTCATAAGAAAGTGCGGCATCATTAAGCTGTAATTTTTCGAGTGCCTCGTGAAGATTTTCATAGTCTGCACCGTCTGCTGGGTAAATACCGCAGTAAACCATAGGTGTTGCCTGTCTGTAGCCAGGGAGTGCTTCGCTTGCTGGGTTACTTGCAAGTGTAACAGTATCACCAACACGAGCATCGCTTACAGTCTTGATTGAAGCAGTAATATAACCAACTTCACCAGCACAAAGCTGTTTTGTAGGTTCAAGTGAAGTTGCTCTCATATAACCTGTTTCAACAACTGTAAATTCTGCACCTGTTGCCATCATTTTCATAGTGTCACCAGGTTTAATAGTACCATCAACAATTCTTGTGTAAACAATAACACCCTTGTAGTTATCGTAAACTGAGTCAAATATAAGTGCTCTCAAAGGTGCATCGTCATCGCCCTGTGGTGCTGGAATATCTTTAACAATTCTTTCTAAAACCTGTTCAACATTCTGACCAGTCTTAGCCGATACTCTCGGAGCATCTTCACAAGGAAGCCCAATAATATCCTCAACCTCAAGACTTACTCTTTCAGGGTCAGCAGATGGTAAGTCAATTTTATTAATAACTGGCACTAATTCAAGGTTATGGTCAAGGGCTAAATATGTATTGCCCAAGGTCTGCGCTTCAATACCCTGTGAAGCGTCAATTATAAGAATTGCACCCTCACAAGCGGCAAGTGAACGTGAAACCTCGTAGTTAAAGTCAACGTGACCTGGGGTGTCAATTAAGATGAGCTGATAAGTTTTGCCGTCATTTGCCTTGTAGTCGAGCTTTACAGCGTGAGCCTTAATTGTAATTCCACGCTCTCTCTCTAAGTCCATATCGTCAAGTAATTGTGCTGACATATCTCTCTTTGCAACAGACTGAGTAAGCTCTAAAAGTCTGTCAGCAAGTGTAGATTTGCCGTGGTCGATATGGGCAATAATTGAAAAGTTTCTTATGTTTTCTTTTGTAACAAGGGACATATTTTTGTTCCTTTCTAAAAATAATTTTTAATTAACTATTCTGAAAACCGTAGCCGAATACTTCATTGGATTCTGTAATAACAGTAAAAGCACTACGGTCAATTTCTTTTACAATATTATTGATTTCGTGGGCTTCGTTTGGTCTTACAACTGAAAGAAGAATGGTTTTTTCTTCATTTGTATATCCACCAGAGGCTGGTATAAGCGTAACACCGTGCCCTATTTCATTCATAATTCTTTTTGCTATTGGTTGTGGTCGGGTTGTAATTATAAGCAGCATTTTACTTCTTGCAGCACCAAAAATAATAGCGTCAACTGCTCTTGATGTTACAAAAAATGAAACAGTTGAATAAAGAAGTGCTTCAATACTTCCGTAAACAAAAAGTGTAGAGATAACAATAACTGCATCTATTATAAAAACAAGTGTACCTAAAGAAAGGTGTGGGTGTCTTAGTTTTATAAGCTTTGCTAAAATATCAGCTCCACCAGTTGTGCCACCACGAAGAAATATAATTCCTACACCTACGCCAATTGAGACTCCACCAAAAATTGATGCTAAAAGCGGGGAGTATATATAATGCTTTTCTAAAATAAAAGGCAGAATGTCAATCAAAGAGGAAGTAAGAAAAGTAGCAAAAAGCGATTTTTTAAAAAAGTTTCTGCCAAATTTTCTGAACGAAAAAACAAAAAGTGGAATATTAAAAGCAATAATAACAGAGCCTATTGGTATATTAAAAAGATGATTTAACATCGTACCTATACCAGATACTCCACCGGGTGCTATATTATTTGGCGAAGTAAACATTGCTATGCCAAATGAAAATATGAAAGCACCAATAGCTATAATTATATAATCAATAATAGTTTGTTTTATATCATTCTTTATTTTGGGATTTTTCAAGATATTCTTCACCTGTACTTATATTAAATATGTACATTATTCTCTCGAAATCTCCGATTAAGTAAAGGTATCCGTAAAGCGTTTCAAGACCTGTTGCATAGCGGTAGTCAGCATCACTCTGGTTTTTTGGTACGTGACCACTGTGAGCGTTTCTGCCACGCTTGAAAATTGCTTCTTCTTCCTCTGTTAAGAGTGGTAAAATCTTTTTAATCATTTCAGACTGACAGTTAGCATTAACAAGCTTAATCGACTCTTTATGAAGTGCATTTGTCGGTCTGTTTGCAGTTTTTAAGAGCATTTCACGAACTAAAAGACTGTAAACCGCATCACCTAAAAAAGCAAGTGTTAACGGGCTAAATTGCTTTGCTTCTGTCTTTGAAAGCTTCAGGGATGAAAAAAGGTTTGATAATAACGTTTCTTTTTCATTAAGGCACATAGTCAAACTCCAGGTCATAAATACTTACTGTGTCGCCCTCCTGAATGCCACGTTCAATAAGAGCATTTATAATGCCACTTGATTGCAATGCATTCTGGAAATATTGAAGTGACTCATAGTCCTCTAAATCTGTTTTAGAAAGAATTTTTGCAAGCCACTCTGCTTCAATAATATAAACGTCATCTTCAACTCTTATCTTGAAGTCACGATTAGAGGTTTTGTAAATATCAGTTACAGTAATCTCTTCACGCTCATAAATCTTGATAGGTGGGAGTGTAGCAAGCTTTTTAGCAATAGCGTTTATTAATTCCTGTGTACCCTCTAAAATAGGTGCACAAATTTCAAAATACTCGTAGCCCTTGTCTTCAATATATTTTCTAAAGGCTTCTCTTTGTTCGTCTGTTGCAAGGTCAGTTTTGTTACCAGCAACTATCTGTGGGTAGTTTGCTAATTCTTCATTGTATTTTACAAGCTCTGCATTTATTGTTTCAAAGTCAGTAAACGGGTCTCTGCCTTCGCTACCAGATACGTCAACAACGTGAACTAATATACGGCATCTTTCAATATGTCTTAAGAATTCGTGACCTAAACCAATACCGTCTGAAGCACCTTCAATAATACCTGGGATGTCAGCCATAACAAAACTGCTTTCAGGCCCCATTCTTACAACACCAGGAACAGGTGTAAGTGTTGTAAAGTGGTAATTAGCAATAATAGGCTTTGCTTCACTAACAACAGAAATGAGTGTACTTTTACCTACGTTCGGGAAACCAATTAAACCAACGTCTGCTAAAAGCTTTAATTCAAGTGTAACTTCCCAGTCCTCACCAGGCATACCGTCTTTTGCAAAACGTGGCACTTGTCTTGTAGGTGTAGCAAAGTGTGGGTTACCCCAACCACCATTACCACCTTTTGCGGCAATAAAGGTTTCATCCTTACTCATATCTGCCATAATAGCACCAGTAGAGTTTTCTCTTATTACTGTTCCCCTTGGAACCTTAATTATTAAATCTTCACCACGTTTCCCGTTACATTTGCCACCACGACCATTTTCGCCGTTTGGTGCTTTATATTTTCTTTTATAACGGAAATCTGAAAGGGTAGTAAGGTTGTCATCAACCTGAAAAACAATGTTGCCACCTTTACCGCCGTCGCCACCATCAGGACCGCCAGCGTTAACGAATTTTTCTCTATGGAAAGCAACGGCACCATTACCACCATTACCTGCAGTTATTCTTATTTTTGCTTTATCAACAAACATAATTTTAATTACCTTTCAAAATTTAAAAGTACATACATCGTTTATTATACTATATTAATATAAAAATATAAATAGTTTTTTGAGAAAAAAGTAAAAAATGCAAAAAATATTTCAAACAAAAATCGAACAAAAAACGGAACAGAAATAGAACAAAAATAACTGATTTTGCATCAAAAATGACGAAAAATGTCAAAAAACAGACCAAGAGTACCATTATAAGTACAACAAAAGTTAAAAATAACGAACATTTATGTTGACAATCGTAAAAAATGTGCTATAATCAACTCATAAACAAATGTTCTTAATTGTTCGGAGGTATTTTTATGACAGGTTTAACAGTTTTAAGATTTGTATTGGAGACACTCGTAGTTTTAGCAATCAGCTATGGCTTTTACAGAGAGGAAAACATTGTAAAATTTGAAAGAAAGGTTTTCCGTTTTATTAAACGTGCAGTTAAAATTACTGTTAACGAAATCAGAGAAAGCAGAAAATCAAAAACAAATGTTGACAATGTTGTTGAACTCAGAAGCGAAGATGATGTTGAAGCTCAATACGATTATTTGCTCAAAAAAGTTGGTTAATTATTGACATTGTACACGCTAAAGTTATAAAATAACATTATAACTTTTTAGTAGGTGTTAAAATGCAGGTTGGTATTGATACTGTAGAAATTAAACGTATTGAAGCATTGTTAGAAAATAAAGAGCGTTTTTTAGAACGTGTCTTTTCAGTGGAAGAGCAAGAAGAATTCATTAAAAGAAATGATAAAACAGAGCATATTGCCGCAGCGTTTTGTGCTAAAGAAGCTTTTTCAAAAACTAT
>JAZNCY010000185.1:0-3245 GCA_045587825.1 Acutalibacteraceae bacterium | reverse complement strand
AGAAAGCGGTGCTTTCACAGCAGAAGTTTCTGCTCCAATGCTTAAATCAATCGGTGTTGAATATGTAATCATCGGTCACTCAGAAAGAAGACAATATTTCGGTGAAACAGATGTTACAGTTAATAAAAGAGTTCGTGCAGCACTCAATTCTGGTCTTACAGTAATTCTTTGTGTTGGTGAGCTTGTTGAAGAAAGAGAACAGGGCATCACAGAAGAAACTGTTCGCTTACAGACAAAAATTGCTCTTCAGGGCGTTACAGCTGAAGAACTTAAAAATATCATTATTGCTTACGAGCCAGTTTGGGCTATCGGTACAGGTAAAACTGCTACTGCAGAGCAAGCTAATGAAGTTAACCACGCTATCCGTGAAGTTGTTGCAGAGCTCTATTCTAAAGCAGATGCAGACGCTCTCACAATTCAATATGGTGGTTCAATGAATGCTGCTAATGCAGAAGAACTTGTTGCTCAGGAAGATGTTGACGGTGGTCTTATCGGCGGTGCATCTCTTAAGGCAGAAGATTTCGCAGTTATTGTTAAAGCTGCAAGCAAATAATAAAAATAAATACGGGCAGGTTTTTACGCCTGCCCTTAAAACTTATATAAAGGCGGATTTAAAAATGTCAGAAAAAGTACTTCTTATAGTAATGGATGGTATCGGCTATTCAAAAACAGGTATTGGTGATGCAGTTACTCTCGCGAACACACCTGTTCTTGACAAACTTTTAAAGGAATGTCCAAACGTAAGACTTAAAGCACACGGTGATGCAGTAGGTCTTCCATCAGATGACGATATGGGTAACAGTGAAGTTGGTCACAACGCTTTAGGCTGTGGTCAGATTTATTCACAAGGTGCAAAGCTTGTTAACGAATCAATCGAATCAGGCAAAATCTACACTTCAACTGCTTGGGGTGAAATTAAAGATAACTGCCTTTCTAACAACAGCACACTTCACTTTATCGGTCTTCTTTCAGATGGTAACGTTCACTCAAACATTTCTCACCTTATTGCTATGTTAAAGCAAGCAAAGGCTGATGGTATTAAATCAGTTCGCGTTCACATTCTTCTTGATGGTCGTGACGTTCCAGCTACATCTGCACCAATCTATGTTGAACAACTTGAAAATGCTTTAGCAGAGCTTAATGATGATACATTCTGTGGTAAAATCGCAAGTGGTGGCGGTAGAATGAAAATCACTATGGACCGCTACGAAGCAGACTGGAATATGGTTAAAGTTGGCTGGGATACACACGTTAAGGGTATCGGCAGACAGTTCGGTTCAGCAATTGAAGCAATCAATACATACAGAAGCGAAAATGCAGATGTAATCGACCAGGATTTACCACCATTCGTTATTGCTGAAAATGGCACACCTGTTGGTGCTATCAATAATAAAGATAGTGTAATTCTCTTCAACTTCCGTGGTGACAGAGCACTCGAACTCAGTATGGCATTTGACTATGACGAGTTCGATAAATTCGACCGTGGTGAAAAGTTAGATGTTACTTATGCTGGTATGTTACAGTATGATGGTGACTTAAAGCTTCCTGCACGTTACCTTGTTAACCCACCAGAAATTAAAAATACTCTTTCAGAGTTACTTGTTTCAAAGGGCTTAAATCAATATGCAGTTTCTGAAACACAGAAATATGGTCACGTGACTTACTTCTGGAATGGTAACAAGAGCGACAAGTTCAGCGAAGAGCTTGAAACATATCTTGAAATTCCATCAGATAAGGTTTCATTTGACGAAAGACCTTGGATGAAATCTGCAGAAGTTACAGATGCAGTTATCGAAGCTATTAAATCAGGAAAATATGACTTCATCCGTTGCAACTATCCAAATGGTGATATGGTAGGTCATACCGGTTCTCTTGAAGCAACAATCATTTCTGTTGAAGCAGTTGATATTGCACTTGCTCGTGTATTAAAGGTAGCAGATGAATATGGTGTAACTGTTCTTATTACTGCTGACCACGGTAATGCTGATGAAATGCTCGAAAAGAACAAGAAGGGTGACTTACAGGTAAGAACAGCTCACTCACTTAACCCAGTTCCATTCATCATTTATAGCAAAAATAAATATGAACTTAAAGAAGGTAACTTCGGTCTTGCAAACGTTGCACCAACAGTTGCAACAATCTTCGGAATTGAGCCTTATGACTCTTGGGAAGAAAGCCTTATAAAATAATTTAAATAATAATTTTCGTGGCAAGGGGGTAAAAAGATGGGAATTCCAGCACCCGTGTTAAAGCTTTTCTGGAAAAATACCGAGCGTGGTGATTTAAAAAGACTTTCAACTCAGTCTGCACCGGCTGGTGTAATAGAAATTTGTGATATTCCATATATCGATGACGATAAGTGGCAACATAAGTTAGACGTTTATTTCCCGGAAAATATGGAAAATGAAAAGCTTCCTGTGATTATAGACATTCACGGTGGCGGTTGGATGTATGGTGACAAAGAGCTCAATAAATACTACAATATGGTTTTAGCATCAAAAGGCTTTACTGTTTTTAGTATGAGCTACACATTGTGGCCAGAAACAACTGTGCCAGAGCAATTAAAAGAGATTGCAGAAGCACTTTTGTGGATTAACAACAATCTCTCTTCTTACCCTTGCGATTCTAAAAAAATAATGCTCACAGGCGACAGTGCTGGTGGACAGTTAGCACTCTATTCTGCAGTGCTTTCAGAAAGCAGTGTTTTAAGAGGTGTCTTTTCAGTAAAAGATTGCGGTATTAAATTCACTTGCCTCGGGCTCGTTTCACCTGTAGCAGATATGAACTCTAATTCTCCTATGAGTGTTTACACAAAAGGTATGTGGGGCAAAAATTACGCTTCAAGCCCTACTTCACGCTATATGAATTTTAAAGATATAGCAAAATTCTCTGATTTGCCACCAACAGTTTTAATTACTTCTTCGGGTGATTTTTTAGCAGAGAAGCAAACAATTTCTACATACGAAAAAATCAAAGCTTTAGGTGTGAAAACTGAGCTTTACAATTACGGCAAAACTAACGGCAAGCATCTTCCGCACGTTTTTTCAGTCCTTTACCCTTATTCAGACGAGGGAAACGATGCGATTGAGAATATGTTAAATTTCTTTAGAGAAACATTTTGAATTTTGGGAATTAGAAATCAAAGTTTCACTATAAACAACAAGTTTTTTCATTTGAAGTTATCTTAATACTAAAAATGAAAAGAAAAATTAACTGTGACGGTCCCCCTCTCTTCGAAGAGAGGG
>JAZNCY010000184.1:0-7956 GCA_045587825.1 Acutalibacteraceae bacterium | reverse complement strand
TTATGTATATGGAACATAAACTTTCACATAATCTCCTAGTGCATGTGCAGCCGGAAAGAGAACCACTACACCATCTTCCCGGAATGCAAATGTTTTTGAGGGATCTTGCGCAAGTATCTTTATTATTTCTTCACAATCAGGATATATGCTATTGAATTCTTGTGAAGTTATGTATTCGCTCTCGAAAAGTAATTCTAACCAATATTCTGTCTCACTCGCTTCTTTTAAAGCTATGTTCATTTTTGAGTAGAAATCGGGTTTGCTTTGTGCTCTAATAGCTTCTTTAACATTAGCTCCAATACTCGTTCCACTTTTTAATATTTGTTTTGATAAAACGAATTCATTTTTGTCATTGGTTAAATATTTAGAAAGTTTAATTATCCTTAATGCAAAAGATTTACTTTTATCTACAATAATATTATTCTCCATCATTTTATTCCTTCAACAAATAAATATAATGCCGCACGCAGTGCCCGATAATTCCAAATTACGCATTACGCATTCCGAATTAGAACTTCTCTCTCATAGCTCGCTCTATGTCACGTTGAGCTGATTTTTGTGCATCTGCTTCTCGTTTATCATAAAGTTTTTTACCTTTGCAAAGACCGACCTGCATTTTTGCTCTGCCTTGGGAATTAAAGTATATGGAAAGGGGAATTAAAGCACAGCCTTGTTGTTTAACCTCGCCCATAAGACGCATAATTTCTTTTTTATGCATTAAAAGACGCTTTGGTCTTAATGGGTCACGGTTAAAACGGTTGCCGTGGTCATAAGGTGAAATGTGTACGCCGTTTGCAAGCATTTCGCCATCGACAACGTTGCACCACGAATCTTTAAGATTAACTTTGCCGAGTCTCAAAGATTTAACCTCAGTACCACAAAGCTCAATTCCTGCTTCATAAGTTTCAAGGATGAAATAATCGTGATATGCTTTTTTATTTTGTGCAACAGTTTTACTTTCTGCTTTTGGCATTATTATATCATCCTTTCTTATAAATAATCAATGTAAAAAAATTACAATTCTCTTCTGCCTTCAAGGGCACGAAGAAGAGTAACGTCATCGGCGTATTCAATATCTGCACCGACTGGAATACCATAAGCAAGGCGTGTAACCTTAACTTCAAATGGTTTTAAAAGCTTGCCTATATACATTGCGGTTGTGTCGCCCTCAAGAGTTGGGTTTGTAGCCATAATAACTTCTTTTATTTCGCCTTTTGAAACTCGTTCAACAAGTGATTTAATAGTAAGCTGGTCTGGACCTACGCCATTCATTGGCGAAATTGTGCCGTGTAAAACGTGATAAACACCATAAAATTCTCTTGTTCTTTCAATTGCGGGAATATCTCTTGGGTCTTCAACCACACAAAGAAGACTGTGGTCACGGGTTACGCTTTCACAAATAGGGCAAAGCTCGTTTTCTGTTAAATTGTGACACAAACTACAATGATGTATTTTAGTGTGTGCATCCATTATTGCATCGGCAAATTCTTTTGCTTCATTTTCAGGCAAATCTAAAACGTGAAATGCCATTCTCTGAGCAGTTTTTCTGCCGATTGATGGTATTTTTTGAAATTGCTCTACTAATTTTTCGAGAGCCGCTACATCGTATGTTGCCATATCTTAGAAACCGAAACCAGCAGGGAGACCAAGGCCACTTGTTACGCCACCCATTTTTTGTTCCATTGTTTCAGATGCTTTTCTTAATGCTTCGTTAGTTGCAGCAACAATCATATCTGAAAGAATTTCTACATCATCTGGGTCAACAACTTCTGGTTTAATGTTAACTGAAAGAATTTCGTGTTTGCCGTTAACCTTTACTTCAACAGCACCACCGCCAGAACATGCTTCAAATTCGCTTTCTTCAACTTCTTGTTGAACACGAGCCATTTCGTTTTGCATATCCTGAATTTTCTTCATCATATTTGCTTGTGAGTTGCCGCCTTGGTTAGGAATTCTTGCTTTCATTTTATTGTACCGTCCTTTTTTAGAATTTATTCTTCAACTATAAAATCAATTTGCATTTTGTTGAGCTTTGAAATTAAAACGTCAACTGGTTCTGCACCTTCGTTTGCAACAGGGGATTCACCGTCAGTATAAATAGCAGGTCTTAATTTTTCGCCTGTTGCTCTCATAATTGCATCACTGATTGCATCAAAATTCATTTTGATTTTGAAGAGTGCAGGGAATGCAGTGTTTTTTGCTTTTATGAAAACTGTGTTACCAGCTCTATAAGCCTCTGAACCGACTAACATTGGGTAAAGTGGCTTGCTGATTTTGCTTAATTGCTCTAAACAATTCGCCCAAGCTGTAAAGGGTTGTGCCTTGTCAGACTCCGTTACCAACGTCATATCAACAGATGCTTTAGGGGTAACAGGTTCTTCCATTATTGGAGCAGAAATCGGTGGTTCTGGTGGTAATGGTGGCTCTTCATCCCTTGTATATTGCGGAGTCTCGCTCTGTAAAGGTTTTTCGCTTAACACTTCTTTTGCTTCTGTAACTGGAGGAGTTTTTTCAATAACAGGCGCCTCTTTAATAACTTCAACTTGTTGTGGTTGTGGAGTTACTGGTGTTACAGAAACGCCATTTGCTTTTAACATCATAATCTGTGCTTGTAATTCATCTATTCTTGATACAAGTGCAGAGATTTCTGTAGAAAGCTTAGGTGAGCAAAGTCTTATAAGCATTGTTTCAACCTTTGCTCTCTGGTGTGCACTATATTTAAGCTGCGCAGACTCAGTAGTGAGTGTTTCCATTATATAAAGAATTGTGCCGTATGTTACAGATGAAGAATATTCTTTGTATCGATTAAGCTCATCTGGTGTGCATACAATAAATTCTTCTGGATTCTTTGTTGTTTTAGTAATCATTACATTTCTGAAATGATTAACTAATTCATTTATAAGTCTTTCCATATCGCAGGAAGAGGCGTGAAGTCTGTCTATTATGCTTAAAACGCTTGCACTGTCCTGATTTTTAATAGCATCAGAAATTTCAAAAAGATAATCTCTGCCTAAAAGACCAGCAGCCTTGCTTACAATGTTTAACGTTATTTCTTCACTGAAGCTTGCACATTGGTCAAGAATTGAAAGTGCATCTCTTAAAGCACCATCTGCAATTCTTGCAATAAGCATTGCTGCATCTTCTGCTAATTTAAGGTTTTCTTTTTCAGAAACAAGCAAAAGTCTTTTTGCTATATCTTCTGGTGGAATTCTTCTGAAGTCAAAGCGCTGACATCTTGAAAGAATTGTAGCAGGGAGCATATGAACTTCTGTGGTTGCAAGAATAAAGAGCACGTGACTTGGTGGCTCTTCAAGAGTTTTTAAAAGTGCATTGAAAGCACCAGTTGAGAGCATATGAACCTCGTCTATAATGTAAACTCTGTATTTTGCAACGGCTGGGGTGAAGTTTGCTTCTTCACGTAAATCACGGATGTTATCAACACCGTTGTTACTTGCAGCGTCAATTTCAGTAACGTCTAAAATTGAACCATCATCAATTCCACGGCACACTTCACATTCATTACAAGGGTTGCCGTTTTGTGGGTTAAGACAGTTAACTGCTTTTGAAAGGATTTTTGCACAGGTTGTTTTACCTGTACCACGTGAGCCAGTAAAAAGGTAGGCGTGAGAAAGTCTGCCCACTTCTACTTCGTGCATTAAAGTTTCTGTTATATGGCTTTGACCAGAAACGTCACTGAAAACTTGTGGACGCCATTTTCTGTAAAGTGCCTTATGCATTTAGCTCACTCCTTATTAAGGTGACGGGAGTCGAACCCCGTACGCCTAAAATTTAAATCTTTCGGCACATTAAGCCGTTTTTTGTCTTGTTATACGCCAGTATGACTGCGCCAAAGAAACACCTTACTGCACCAAAATCTTTACAATTTTAGGTGCGAGCAGTTTTGTAAGACAAAAAAATTTCCAGTAACAAGGAAAAACTCGCAGGAATACTGACGTATTTCAAGAGTTTTGACGATGTTAGTGGGAATTTTTGTCTTCCAAAACCGTGCGGTGCTCGGCTCTCGTCACCTTAAATTTACATAACCGAAATTTAGTTTACAACATTAATAGGATTGCCCTCTAAAAATGCCTTGATATTGCCGTTAAGAATTTCTAAAAGTCTTAGTCTTGTTTCGTATGCAGCCCAGGCAATATGTGGTGTTAAAAATACGTTTTTAGCACTTAAAAGGGGATTCTCTTTCTTTGGTGGCTCTGTTGAAAGTACGTCTGCCCCAAAGTAATAAAGCTTGCCACTGTTTAAAGCATCAGCTACATCTTGTTCGTTCACAACAGCACCACGGGCAGTATTAATAAGCGAAGCGCCATCTTTCATATTACTGATGAATTCTTTGTTTACCAATTCGTTTGTTTTATCTGTCAAAGGGCAATGTAAAGAGATGTAGTCAGAATTTTTCTGCACGTCTTCGAGTGTGGTGAATTTCACTCTTTCATCAGCTTCTTTTTTGCCTGATGGCGTGTAAACTAAAACGTTCATATTAAAACTTAAAGCAATTTCTGAAACACGTCTGCCGATTTTGCCAAAACCTACAATACCTAACGTTTTACCACTCAATTCATTAAGCGGTGTATTCCAGTAACAAAAATCTTTGCATTCTGACCATTCACCTTGCTTTACAGACTCAGTATAATGACCAACTCTGTTTGTGAATTCAAGTATAAATGAAAATACAGTCTGTGCTACTGCATTTGTAGAGTATGAGGGAATGTTTGAAACAGGAATATTTCTTTCTCTTAAAGCAACTGTGTCAAGCTGATTAAAGCCCGTTGCAAGTGTTGCAACAAATTTGAGCTTTGGCAGATTTTTTAAAATATCTCTTGTAATAGCAACCTTGTTTACAATTAAAACGTCAGCATCTTTGCTTCTTTCTATAACTAATTCGGGTGGAGTTCTATCGTAAACTGTGAGGTTGAAAACGCTTTCTAAATAGTCCCAATTTAAGTCACCGGGGTTTTCAGTGTAGCCGTCAAGAATAACGGCATTCATTTTATTTTCCATAATATCAACTCACTTTTTAAATTCAATTAATATAATAACAAAACACTTCATATTTTTCAATAGTAGTATTTCTTGTTATTATACTTGACCAAATACATAAAATGTTATAAAATATAGAAGATTGGTGTTTTTTACTACGAATGTTAGGTAGGTAGTTGCTTGAAGAAATTTAAGAAACGAACAAAGGAAGAAAAACGCTCGCTTATTTTAAAAATAATCAGCATAGTTTGTTTTTCAGTCGCTTTGTTTTTAGTAGGTTTAACCTATTTTATGACTTTACCAGCAGTACAATCAAGAGTTTTAGAAATTCAGGATTGGTTTAATAGAATAGAAATGTTTATAGCAAGTCTTAATAAGCTTGGTGCATTTTTTACGGTTTTAACATTATTTCTCATAAAGAGTGTTATTCCGTTTTTACCACTTTCGGTGTTATTCATAAGCACAGGTCTTGTTTTCCCTGCACCTTTAGCGGCAGCAATAAACATTTTAGGCTTTATGATTTTAGTTACCGCAAAATATGCCTGGGGTCAGAAGTTCGGTGGTGGTTCTGCTCACAAGGTATTAGTAAAATCAGAGGTTGTTTATGATTTTATGGACCTTGGTGGCAAGGGTAACTGGTGGATGCTTGTTATTTTACGCTTCGTACCTTTTATTCCTATAAATACTGTCAGCAGAATTTACGGCGCAACCTCAATGGACCCATTACTCTTCTGTCTGTTTTCAGTTTTAGGATTTTTACCAAGAATTATTACGTGGAGTATTATTGGTGTTAATATTACAGACCCATTTTCAGTTAAGTTTATGGCACCAATTATAATACTTCTTATAATAAGTGGTATTTCAGTTTTAGTATTAAGAACAATGCTAAATTATATTGATAAAAACAAAAAGAAAGAGAGTTAAGATTATGAAAATTCAGGAAATCTCAACACAGGAATTTTTAAAAAGATTAGAAGTTGTTTATGGTGATGACGCTAAAAGACAGCAAGAAAGATATTTATCACTTGCAGAAAGCTTCAAAAATGATTTTGGTTCTGACAAAGAGGTTCGTTTCTTCTCAGCACCAGGCAGAACTGAAGTAGGCGGTAACCACACTGACCACAACAATGGTAAGGTATTAGCAGCTGCTATTAATCTTGATGCTGTTGCAATGGTTGAAAAAAGAGAGGACTTAATTATAAATGTTAATTCACAGGGCTATTCACCACTCACAGTTGATGCAGGCGATTTAGAAATAAAAGATGAAGAAGCAGGCAAATCAAATGCACTTATCCGTGGTATCTGTGCACGCTTTAAAGAATTAGGCTACAATTACGGTGGCTTTAATGCAAGTGTAACATCAGAGGTTCTTTCTGGCTCTGGACTTTCATCATCTGCTGCCTACGAAGTACTTATCGGCACAATTCTCAATTACTTATATAACGATGGCAAAATCAGTGCAGTAGAAATTGCTTGTATTTCACAGTACGCTGAAAACGTATATTTTAAAAAGCCTTGCGGTCTTATGGACCAGACTGCTTGCTCAGTTGGTGGCTTTGTGCAGATTGATTTTAAAGATACAAAAAATCCAGTAATTAATAAAGTTGATTTTAATTTAGATGAATTCAATCACGCTCTTTGCATTGTTGATACAGGTGGAAATCACGCTGATTTAACAGATGATTATGCAGCAATAAGATTAGAAATGAACTCTGTTGCAGAATATCTTGGCAAATCTGTTTTAAGAGAAGTCGCTCAGGAAGAAGTATTCAGTAAAATGGGCGAAATTAGAAAGAAAACAGGTGACAGAGCATTAGAAAGAGCAATTCACTTCTACAACGAAAACAGCCGTGTAGAAAGATTAGCTTCTGCTTTAGATAAAAAAGACTTTGATGAATTTAAGTCAATTATTATCGAGAGTGGTAAATCTTCTTATATGTATAACCAGAACTGCTTTACACTTAAAAATCCTGACAGTCAGCCAGTTGCTCTTGCACTCTGTCTTACAGAAGAATTATTAAAAGGTAAAGCAGCTTACAGAGTTCACGGTGGTGGCTTTGCTGGTACAATTCAGGTATTCTTACCAAAAGCAGAAATTGAAAATTACGTAACTTCAATGGAAAAAGTATTTGGTGAAAATTCTTGCTACATTCTTTCAGTAAGAAGCCACGGCGGTTGCGAAATTTAAAATGATTAAACAGATAGAAAAAATCGAGGAAATTAACGGTGTTAATTCGCCGTTAATCCCTCGTATTTTTGTGGCTTACAAATATAAATCGGGTAGCGATAACGCCTGGCGACAAGTTGACGATGAAAATAATACAATAGCACTTTTATCATCGGTAGATGGTAATTTTACTTTGATTGCAACAGAGCAGACAGATATCGAAGAAATTGAAGAGTTTTTGTTATTTTTCGGTTGCAATTCTTTAATTTCAAACGTGAAGCTTTCTTCTACTGCGAAAAGTTATTCACTTTTTAAATTTACAGGTGATGAAAATATAAATTGCAACGAACGTTTTACTATTTTGAATACTGAGTCTACAATCAGTGCTTATCGTGGCTATCACGCTGCGCTTTTTATGGATAAGGATGATGACTTTGATTTGTGGTACTGTGATTTTTCAAAGAAAATAGTAAATGATGATGCAAAAGCAGTTGCTTTAAACCAATTTGAGATTTATCTTTCGATAGCTACAGCACCTATGATTTTTGAAAATACCGCAATAATTTCAGGCGTTTATACTCCCACAAGCGGCAAAATTTTATTAGATGGTGAAGATATAACAAATTTATCAATAACCGAGCGTGCAAAAAAAGGTATAAGCTTTGCATTTCAGCAGCCGGTGCGCTTTAAGGGAATCACGGTGAAAGATCTGGTCACTCTGGCGGCAGGAAAGAAGCTTACCACCGCAGAGTGCTGCCAGTATCTGTCCGAAGTGGGCCTGTGCGCACAGGACT
>JAZNCY010000183.1:0-9859 GCA_045587825.1 Acutalibacteraceae bacterium | reverse complement strand
AGCTTTACAAGCAATTTCTTATGATTCATCTGTTACAGTAGAAGTAACTCCAACTCCTACAAATAAAGATGACTATAGATTAAAAAGTTTTGCTGTTACTAATTGCAATAATCCAGTTTTAACAGATGGTAAATACACATTTAAAGTAACTGGCACTACTAAAGTAACAGCTGCATTTGAACAATATTTATTTGCTGTAACTGATAATTCAACAGAGCCTGGTAGAATAGCATTTACTTCTGGTGTTGATGTTAATAATAAGGCTGAAAAAGATAGTGATATCTTATATACAGTTACAGCACCAGATAATCATTGTATTGATGAATTAACAATAAAAAATGGCGCTGGTGAAGCAGAAACAATAACTTCAGCAAAAAACCTGGAAACATTTAATGGTACTCTCAATGGGGTAGCAGGTGAGGTTGTATTCGAAGCTACATTTAAACCAATAACATATAAAGTTACACTTAATGTTACAGGTAAGGGTACTATTGAATACAATAGCAATCCTGTAGCGGGTGGAAGCATTGAAAATATAAATAAAGGTACAAATTTAAGCTTTGATGTTATTGCTGATACTGCCAACGGTTATCATATACAGAAAATAGAATCAAGTGATTATAATGATGCTGAAATGTCAGTTAGTGGTGACGGTACTATTGGTGAAAATGATTGTACTAACAAAACGGTTACAATTCCGACAATAAGTAAAGCTGGGACAGTAACTATTGAATTCGCTATTAATACATATAATATTACTCTTAACAGCGAAACAAATACAAATGGTGTAATCGTTGTAGAGGATGGTAATACAGTTAATTATGGTTCAACAGCAACTGTTACAATTCAACCAGATGTTGGTTATAGTGTTTCGGAAGTGGAAATAAAAGCAACTGGTGATGCTGACTTTACTAATGTAATTAATAATGTAACTACAGATGATGGCTCAACATTTAAACTTCAGATTAATAACATAAAAAAAGATTATGAAGTTGTTGTTAATTTTGCGCAAAGCGAAGCAACTACTATGGAGTTTATTAACTGGAATTTTGGTGATGCTAAAAATCAGTTTGATAATAGTGGTGTAATTACTTATGTGTTTGATAAAAATACGACAGTTGAATTTACGACAGATAAAAATGGTATTAGAATAAATGAAGTACGTACAGGTGTTGCATTCGCTACTCAAAATTATACCATTAAAGAAGATAAGTCTATTAATAAAATAGAACTTTTTTATGATTTAGGATGGCATACAGTAGTTGTAAATGATACAAATACTCCTGCAAAAATGAACATCATTTTTGATAAAACTACGGATTCTGATGCATTAACACTTACACCATCGGCATTAAATGATGGTTACACAGTTTACAAAGATCCTGTGAGAGTAGATGTTATAGGTAAAGACTCTTTATCTGGTATTGAATCTATTAAATATTTTGTAACAAGCACAGACACTGAAATAGATGCAAGCAAAAATTATGATGCGGTTCTTGCTGATGCAAATATTACAAAAACTGAAAAAACTCTTTATACACACGAAAGTGAAATCAAAACAACTGAGTCTAATCAAGTTACAATTAATGAAGAAGGTCAATTTGTAACTCTTTGGGTAAAACTTGTTGACCGTGCTGGTAACGAGACTTATAAGCGTCTTGACTTTTCTGTTAACACAACAACTCCAACAATAGCTGTTACTATTGGTGGAACCCCTGTTACAACAGAGGACACAACAGATGGCGAAAAAGGTTATTATAACGCTACTCGTACAGCAACTATAACAGTTACAGATAAAGATTATACGTTTAATGAAAATGGTTTAACTTTAAATATTATAGCAAAAGATAAAGCTGGTAATACGATACGAAATCTTTCAACAGTTTCTACGATTAGTGATTGGAATAGGAGTGCGCCTGGTGTATACACTCGTACTGTAACATTTGCCCCTGGTTATGAGTATGAATGGTCAGTTGTTTCTTACAAAAGTAAAGCACAGACAGTTGCCGCTGTAACAACAGATCCAGATGCAAATACAGTGTGGAACTTTGTTGTGGATAATACAGCACCTACAGGTACGTTAAAATATAACTTGTGGAATGATACCTGGAATACTCTTTTAGGTACAATTACATTTGGTTTATTTACTAATAATGAGGTTGCAGAAAAATTAACCTATTCTGTAACCGCTACTGACGATGATATTTCAGGTGTTGCATCTGTTAAATATTTTGTAACAAATGAAGCTAACGCGCTCTTAGCAACAGACCTTGACAAAAAAGCTTTTGAAGATGCTCCTGTTATAGCAGATGAAGAACAAAAATTAGTTGTTTATGCAAAAATCACTGACAAAGCTGGTAACTATTGTTACATAAATGCCGATGGTGTTATTGTTGATAAAAGCGAGCTTGATATAACATTTGCTCCACCAGATTTACATAGTGGTTCTTATTACAATACAGATTTTGAAATTCCTGTTAGTGTTGTAGAGACTGGTACACCAGAACTTCAAACTGGTATAGAAACAATTTCTTATAAAATTGTAAAAGAAGTAAATAATACAAAAATTACAACTCAAGAAGACGTTTTGTTTACTAACCAAAACAACGATTTAACAACTTCTCAAAATGTTGTTATTCCTGTTATTGCTCTTGGTACAGATCAAAATAAAACAATTGATAATAATTCCAATAACGTTGAAATTACTGTTTATGCAACAGACAGGGCAGGTAATACGAAAGAAGAGACCATAGCAGTTGCTATCGATTCAATCAAACCTGTAATTGCTCTTGATTTTACAGATACAGAAAATCCAGGTGCTAAAGCAAATCACTATACTTCTCGTGTAGCTACTATAACTATTACTGAAAAGAATTTTGACCCTGCAAATACACAAATCGAAATCACTGCAAAAAATGCTGCTGGTGATGATGTTGCCTTTGACAAAAGTGCAAAAATTTCTGGTTGGACCCACAATGGTGATACCCATACAGCAACAGTTACATTTGACGTAGATGCAAATTATACATTAAAAGTAACTTCAACCGATTTGGCTGGTAACCAAAAAGAAACATCTGTATGTTCTTTTGTAGTTGATAATATAGCTCCTACAGGTAAAATAAAAATAGACAATAACGTTTGGGAAACACTTTTAAATGTTATTACATTTAATTTCTCACAAGCAGAAAAAGTTGTTTCTGCAGAAGATGTTAAAGATGTAACATGTGAAGATACGACAATTCAGTATTTTAAAACAAACAATCCAATTCTTTTAACAGATGATGAGCTTGCTGGTGTTACTTGGGTAGCGTACAACGACACTCCGTTTAAAGTTTCTCCAAATGAGCAGTTTGTAGTTTATTTAAAACTTACAGACGCTGCTGGTAATTACAGATATATTTGCAGTGAAGGTTATATTTTAGATACCGTTTTTTCTGTTATTGAGATATCAGCAAGTACTCCTTCAGGCAAAAATATTGTCGGTACAGACCTTTACAATGGTGATGTTGAAATTACCGCAAAAGTAACAGATGCTGTGCCATATTCTGGTATTAAAAATATCAGTGCATGGGTGGTTAAAGATGGTGATGAAGCTTTTCCAACACAAAGTTTTGAAAAACTTTACGAGTTCACAGAGCAAAGCCCAACACAAAGTAAACTTGTTGCTGAAAAACAAGTTGGTTTCACAGTTGATGCAGCGAAGAATAATAGCAATAATGTTGTTGTGTATGTAAAAACTATCGATAATGCAGGTAACGAAAGCAAAGTGTCATTTCCATTAGATATTGATATAACTGCACCAATAGTTAAAGTTGAATTTGATGATGCAAAAAATGAAAATGCAAAACCAAATTGTTTTACATCAAGAACTGCAACAGTTACTATTACTGAAAGAACAAATAATTTTAATACAAAACTTGCAACTGAAGCAATTAAAATTACTGCAGAAAATGCAAAAGATGAAGCTGTTTCAAATGCTTACGAAATAAGCAATTGGACAACCACCGAAGGTGAAACACTTGACTCTGCAACACATACAGCGACAATTACGTTCAAAGAAAATGCAAATTATACTTTTGACGTTGAATATGCTGACTTAGCTGGTAACAGCGCAGCAGATTATGAAAAACAAATTTTCACAGTCGACAACGTTGCTCCAGAAGGTAGTGTAGATGTTGTTTCAGCAGAAGGTAGAGAAGTTAGCTGGAATTCTGTTGTTAATAAATTGACTTATGGTTTCTGGTCAAAATCAAAAATTTCTATTGCTGAAACACATTCAGATGTTACTTCAAAAGACGTAAAGGTTGAGTATTTTGTTGAAAAGGCTACAACACCAGGTTCAATAAAATTACTTACTCAAGAAGACCTCGATAAGGTAGAACAAACTAAATGGCAGTCTTTCAAAAACTTTGATGTTACTGAAAACAGCGAATTTGTTGCATACTTAAAGTTTACAGATAATTCTGGTAATGTAACTTATGCAAGTACAAATGGTCTTATCGTTGATGATAAACATCCTTCTATTGAATCAGTTGCTCCAGAAATTACTGTAACACCTGAAAAACCAATTAACGGTATTTATAAAGACGATATTAATGTTGCAATTAAAGTTGTTGACCCAACAGTTGGTGGTACATATTCAGGTATAAATAAAGTTTCTTATCAGGTAATTAATAAAGCAATTAATAAAGTAACACAAGAAGGTGTTCTTTATACATTTGATGGTAAGAATCCAACTCAATCAGAACTTAAAAATGTTTTTGAAACAAATATTGTAGTTGATAGTAAATTAAATAACAGTAACGATGTTCAAATTATTGTTTATGCAGTTGACAATGCTGGTAATGGTGTTGACAATTCACAAACAAATTCACAAAGTTATACAAGCATTAAAGTGGATATTACTGCTCCGACAATTGATGTTGAATTTGACAATAATGATGCTGATAGTGGTAAATATTTCAGTGAAGACAGAACAGCAAAAATTACTGTTACTGAGCGTAACTTTAATGCAAACAATTTGAAAGTTTCAATTACAAATACCGATGGTAAAATACCAGTTTTATCAACTTGGACGAAAATTGATGGCACAACAGAAAATGCAGATGACTCTACTTATGTTGCAACTATCAAATTTGCACAAGACGGTGACTATACTTTCAACGTAGAATACACTGATTTAGCTGGTAATAAGTGCGCTGGCGTTAACTATGCTGATGGCACAGTGGCAGCAAACGAATTTACATTAGATAAAACTAACCCAGCAATTAGAGTTACTTACGATAACAACGACGTTAAAAATGGTAACTATTATAAAGCTGTTCGTACTGCAACTATCGAGATTACTGAACACAACTTCAGTGCAGACAGAGTAACAACAACTGTTACTGCAACTGACGATGGTGTAGCAAAAACAGCTCCAAAAATCAGTAATTGGACATCAAAAGGTGACGTTCACACAGCAACTATCTATTATTCAGATGATGCAAAATATACATTTGATATTTCTTATAACGACTTAGCAGGTAACTCTGCAATTGATTATAAAGAAGATGTATTCTTTGTGGACAAAACTGTTCCTGAATTAAAAATTACTAATGTGTCAAATGATTCTGCTTATTCAGGTAGCGTAGCTCCGGTAGTATCTTATTCAGATACTAACTACGATGAAAATAACGTGAAAATCACTCTTCGTGGTGCAAACCGTGGCGAAGTTAATCTTGATGGTAGTTACACTGACGCTAAGAACGGCAGAGTGTTTAAATTCGCTGAATTCAAGAATGCTAAGAGTGTTGACGATATTTACACTTTAACTGCTACTCTTACAGATAAAGCTGGTAATACATCAACAGAAACAGTTCGTTTCTCTGTTAACAGATTTGGTTCTACTTATGAACTTAGTAAATCACTTAAAAAGTATAATGGCGCATACGTTAAAACAGTTGATGATATTGTTGTAACTGAGGTCAACGCTAACAGACTTGAAAACATTAAATTAACATTATTCAAAAATAGTGAAACAATTACATTAAAAGAAAATGTTGATTACAAGATTAACGTAAATGGCGGTGGCGGTAGTTGGTATTCATATACTTACACAGTATTTAAATCAGTTTTCGCAGATGATGGTGTTTATAGATTATCTATACATTCTGAAGATGCTGCTGGTAACATCGCTGAAAATACTTTAGATACTAAGGATAAAGAAATCAGCTTTGGTGTTGATACAACATTACCAAATATTGTTGTTGCAAATCTTGAATCTGGTGAAACATACAACGAAGCAAGTCGTGAAGTAAAATTAAGTGTTAATGATAACTTAGTTGTTGATTCGCTTACAGTTTATTTTGACGATTATGAAACTCCATTCGCAACATGGACTGCTAAAGAAGTTGCTGCTATCATTGCAGAAAATGGTGAATTTACATTTACAATTCCTGGCGATGATGGTGACGAGCACAAAGTGAAAATTGTTTGTGTCGATGCAGCAGGTAACGAGCAGATTACAGAACTCGACGGCATCTATGTTACAACTAATAAATGGGTTCAATATTACAATAATAAAGGACTCTTCTTTGGTTCAATCGGCGGTGGCGTATCAGTAACAGCTCTTGCAGTATTCTTTATTGTAAAAAAGCGTAAATTATAATAATTAAAAATCGAGTAGAGTCTTTTGACTCTACTCGATTTCGAGGTATAAAATGTCTTTAAATATAGTTTTGGGTGACATAACAAAAATAGAGTGTGATGCTATAGTGAATGCAGCAAACCCTTCGCTTCTCGGAGGCGGTGGTGTTGATGGTGCGATTCATAAAGCAGCGGGTAAAAAATTGCTTCTTGAATGTATGAAGTTAGGTGGATGCAAAACAGGCGAGGCAAAAATAACTAACGCTTACAATTTACCTTGCAAATATGTAATTCATACAGTAGGTCCGAAATGGAAAAATGGAACAAAAGGCGAAAAAGAACTTTTAATTAGTTGTTACGAAAATTCATTGAAACTTGCTGCTGACAATAATTGCAAAACAGTGGCATTTCCACTGATTTCAAGTGGTGTTTATGGTTATCCGTTAAAAGATGCATTCGCAGTAGCCGCTGAAGTTATAACCTGTCTGAGCAACTCTCTTGAAATAGATTGTTCTATTGTTATTTTTGACAACAAGAACTATCAATTATTGAAAGAAACATTTACAGAATATTTTTAAGGATGATTATTATGAAAAAATGCTTAGGGTGCGGTTCCTTCCTTGATGACAGTGTTGTAGCTTGTTCTAACTGTGGCTCAAATCAATTTGTAGCACCAACACAAGAAGAACTGGACTACATAGCACAATATTATGCACAACAGAATGCAGCACAAAATCAACAATATGAAACCACTCAACAACCACAACAAGAAAAAAAGAAAAAGGCTAAGACAAAGGCCAATAAATCTGCTGAAGGTGGAAAGTCAAATAAAAAACTTATTCCTGTAATAGCAGCTCTTGGTGTGATATTAGTCGTTGGTATTGTGGTTCTTTTATTTGGTAACAGAGCAAGTAAAGGTCTTGAATTCGTTTCAAATGGCGATGGTACTTGCTATTGGTCTGGAATTGGTACTTGTACTGACACAGTAATTATAGTTCCTGAAAAAAATGGCGATGAAACTGTTGTTGCAGTAGGTTTGGAAGATAATGTATTAGGATATAGCGAAACAGTAACAAAAGTAGTTCTTCCTGAAACAATTGTTTCTATAGGTGAATTTGCTTTTTCAAATAGCGATGAACTTGAAGAAATTGTATTAAATGAAGGTTTGAAAACTATAAGCTACCACGCCTTTTCAGAATGCGCTAATTTGAAGTCAGTGGTTTTCCCGACAACACTTGAAAGTATAGGTCAATCAGCTTTTTGGGGGTGTACTTCAATAACTGAAGTTGTTTTACCAGAGGGGTTAATTACTTTAGAAAACTTTGCATTTTCTGGTTGTACAAATCTAAAAAAGATTTCGCTCCCTTCAACTATTACTAACGAAGTTAGTTTTTCTAAAGAATGTCCTGATATTTGTCCGGAGTCATTAGAAGAAATTAATTTAACAGATAACTGGAAATATTATTATTTTGATGTTACTTATTATCCAGATATTCATGAAGAACCAGATATAAGATTCCATATTCTTACAGATAAATCTTACGTTGATTATCCGGGCTCTTACAACGACTTAACTGATAAAAACAGAACAGCACTTTTCTGTACATCAACACGAAAAACTGCTATGAAGATAAACGGTGAAGATGTAACGTGGGGCGCTCAGCAAATCAAAGGTAAATATATAATGCCTGACAGATACGGTTTTGTTGTTCAGGAGTTTGTTGAAAACAATGGCTTGAATGTTGATTATATTCCTATGATGCTTTTATCTCATGATATTGATTTATCAGAATATGAAAAAGTTGTTTGCTCAACTTATGAATACGATGAAGAAAATCAGTATTACACTTTCACAGGTACAGGTAGTATCGAGGGTGTTAATATAACAATTAATAAAATTTTCTATTACCTGGGAGACTCTATTTTCTCTTATGAAGAGTATATTGACCCGAACGATACAGATAGCGGTGTTTATGAATTTATAAGATATCAGGATTCTTTGGCGTATTGGCTTGACGATGGTGTTGATATTGATAGTGTAGATACAGAAAAGTTAGAAGAACTTGAAGAAAAGAAAAATAATCTTCTTGACGAACTTGCAAGAGAATTCCGAAACGCTGGTGTCGATGTTACTATTAATGAAACAACAGGCGAGCTTGCTTTAGATTCATCAATTTTATTTGGTGGAGATTCATCTGAAATTACTGCCGAAGGTAAATCATTTATTGATAAATTTATTGGTGTTTATTCAAAAGTTGTTTTTTCAGAAAAATATGACGGCTTAGTATCAAAAACAGTAGTAGAAGGACATACAGCACCAGTTAAAGGTACAAGCTACGAGGCTGATATTCCGTTATCTGAAGCAAGAGCTAAAAATGTACTTGATTGTTGCATTGCTTCAGAAAATAGTACAAATCCGACTAAAATAAAAGAAACTTTTGAATCTGTTGGTTACTCAAACAGCAAGCCTGTTTATGATAATTCAGGCGCAGTAGATATGGAAGCTTCAAGAAGAGTTTCTTTTAGATTTTTGATAAACCTTGAATAATATTATATAAATGATAAAGGAGTTTTATTTATGAAAAAATGTTTAGGATGTTCAATGAACGTAGCAGATGATGTTAATTTCTGCACAAATTGTGGTTCCAATCAATTTGAAATGGTAGATGAAGGTGCTACAACGGTTCTCACACCAGAGGCACAGCAAGCATATTATGACCAGTTTAATGGTCAGCAGGCTGCAACCCAACAAGCATACCAGTCTGCTGATGCACAGCAACAATATGCTCAACAACCAATGTACCAATCACCAGCGTTAAAACTTTCAACTAACCGAGGATTATTAAAAACCATTCTCTTGTCATTAGTTACATTTGGTATTTATGGTATTGTAGCATATTCTAAAGTTTCAACAGATATAAATACTATAGCAAGTAAATATGATGGTAAAAAGACTATGCATTATTGCTTGATGATGTTTGTATTCAGCTGGCTCACATTCTTTATTTATCCTATTGTATGGATGCATAAAATTTCAGAAAGAATAGGCGATGAGCTTATAAGAAGAAATATTGATTATAAGTTTAATGCAAGTACATTCTGGGTTTATAGCTTCTTGTTATCATTTACATTAATAGGACCATTACTTTATGCATCAAAACTTTTTAAAGCTATGAATAAACTTTCAGAGAGTTATAATATCTACGGTTGATATTTAGATAAAGAACTTTTC
>JAZNCY010000182.1:0-1887 GCA_045587825.1 Acutalibacteraceae bacterium | reverse complement strand
TCATCAACGTTACCATTTGAGAAAGATGGAGCTGAGTCAAAATCATTTCTTGGTGCTGTGTTACCGCTTTCGCTCTTAGAGCCACAGAAGCTAACATTATCAGCAACAATTTCAAATGTCCTTCTCTTAATACCATCTTTTTCGTAAGGGCCTGTCTGAATTGAGCCTTGCACTGCAATCATTGAGCCCCTCTGGAAATATTTGCCAACAAACTCTGCTGTTTGACGCCAAGCAAGAATATCAATAAAATCTGCTTGTCTTTGTTCGCCCTGCTTTACGTAAGAACGGTCAACCGCTACTGTAAATCTGCAAACTGAAACACCTGATGGTGTCTGACGAACTTCAGGGTCAGCAACGAGTCTGCCCATAACTACTGCACAGTTAAGCATAATTTCTTGCTGTATGGCAAAAAGCCACACTTTCTCCTTAAATAACTTTTAATTATTTCTTAATAATAAGTGAACGAAGAACGCCATCTGTAATACCAACAACACGGTCAAGTTCTTTTGGGAACTCAGCGTTGCACTCGTAGTTGTAGAGTACATAGTAACCATCGTTTTCGTCATTGATTGGGTAAGCAAGTCTTCTCTTGCCCCATTCATCAATGCTTTCAATAGTACCAGCGCCTTCAATCATAGCTTTAAATTTTTCTGCAACTTCTTTTGCAGCTTCTTCGCCTTTAGCTAAAGAATAAACAATGATTGTTTCGTATTTTACCATCGTTCGCACCTCCTTCTGGACATCTGACTCTCATCAAAATTTGAGAGTAAGGATTACTATGGCTACACCATAGCGACAAAGATTATAACAACTTTAAACAGATAAGTCAAGCACTATTTTTACAATAAACGCCATTTCTTTCCCCTTTGTTTTAGGTAGATTTAACTATAATACTTATATTACATTTATTTTTCTTGACTTTTAGGAGTTTAAAATATATACTACTATCTGTAATTCAATATTTTTCTGGCTATGACACGGAATGATTTATAAAAGCAATACCCAGAGAGAGAACGTTTGCTGAAAGTTCTTTGTTGTTTTATTCTTCTGCTACCGTTGAGCCTTGCCCAAAAGGCACGTTGCTTTGCGTTAAAAAGCATTTAAGGTGGTGCGTTTTGCACAATTCGGGTGGTACCGCGGTTCAAACTTTAACCGTCCCGTGTTGCAGAATGTGCTTTTTTATTTTGTCAAAATATTAAGATTATATATTAAGGATGTGTAAAAAATGGAATGGACTGGCGTTAACGAATTACGCGAAATGTATTTAAAATTCTTTGAAAGCAAAGACCATTTAAGATTACCAAGCTTCCCACTTGTACCACAGGGAGATAAGAGTATTCTTCTTATCAATGCTGGTATGACACCTATGAAAAAATACTTCACAGGTGAAGAAACTCCACCAAGAAAAAGAGTTACAACTTGTCAGAAGTGTATAAGAACACCTGACATTGAAAGAGTTGGTATTACTGCTCGTCACGGTACTTATTTTGAAATGCTCGGTAACTTCTCATTTGGCGATTACTTCAAAAAAGAAGTTATTCCGTGGGCTTGGGAATTCTGTACTGAAGTTGTTAAAATGGACCCAGACAGAATTTACTGCAGTGTTTACCTTGATGACGATGAAGCGTATGATATCTGGACTAAAGATATCGGTGTAAAGGAAGACCACATGGTTCGTTTTGGTAAAGAAGATAACTTCTGGGAGCACGGTCAGGGACCTTGCGGACCTTGCTCAGAGCTTTACTATGACCGTGGTGAAAAATACGGCTGTGGCTCACCTTACTGTAAGGTTGGTTGTGATTGTGACCGTTTTGTTGAATTCTGGAACCTTGTTTTCACACAATTTGAAAATGATGGTAACAACAACTACACACCACTCAAAAACCC
>JAZNCY010000181.1:0-34208 GCA_045587825.1 Acutalibacteraceae bacterium | reverse complement strand
CTCATTTAATTCAGCCTTTCAATACTAAATAATTCATTTTTGTTCATACGAACACACATGCAGTTTATTCTACAATAAATAACAATTTTAGTCAATGAAAAAAAGGAATAAAAAAATAATTTACAATTCGTATATATTTACATTCTTTTTTATGAAAATGTTTTCACTGCTTCATTTATAACTTTTGAAGCAATAGGTAATGCCGTACTGGAGCCCCAGCCACCATTTTCTACAACTACAACTACTGCAAACGGAGTTTTCTGGTCTTCACAAAAGCCTAAAAACCACGAATGCGGTTTTTCTGTTTCAGAAACCTCTGCAGTACCTGTTTTGCCACACATTTTTATTTCGCCAAAATTCCAGTCACCATAGTTTTCTTTAACTGTTTTTCGCATCATCTTTTTAAGCTCTTTTGCAGCCTCCGGTGTAATGTAAACTGTCTCTTCTGCAACTGTTTCGCTTATTTTTCTACCAGATGGCGAAGCAATACTTTTAACTACAAATGGTAGTTTCGCAGCTCCATCATTTGCAATAGCCCCTGCTATTGTCAGCATATGATATGGATTTGCGAGTGTGGTATATTGACCAACTGAGCACCACGCCAAATCGGATGCACTCGCCTCTTTAATATTGAGAATACTCTCTGCGGTAAAACTATTACCAAAACTGAATTCTTTACCAAAACCAAATTGCTTTGCAGTTTTTTCTAACTGTGCCGGAGTAATTTTCTTTGAAAGCTCTGCGAATGCACAGTTACAGGAATTCACAAGTGCCGTCTCAAGATTCAGTTTACCGTGCTCCTTAGGGCAACTGACTCTTACACCATTTATAAACATCTCTTCTTCACACTCATATTCCCACGAAGAAATATCACTGACATTTTCTAAAATACAGGCAGCAGTAATTATTTTAAAAACTGAGCCCGGTGTGTAAAGACCATCTATCAATCTGTTAAGATAGAGACCATCATATTTGCCATTCTCATTTTTCTCTATATCTTCAGAGGAGGGCTTGCTTCTTATATCAAAATTAGGACTTGAAACCGAGCAGAGCAGCTCGCCTGTTTTGTAATTATAAAGCGCCACCACGCCTTTTCTGTTACCGAGTGAATCGAGTGCAACAGCAGAAACAGAAGCGTCTAATGTTAACGTAACATCATTTCCACGCTCATATTTTTTTAATGAATAAATACCTGTTACAAGATTGTATCCTATAAGCTCTTTTTTATAAGCAGTCTGAACGCCAGAAGCTATAAAACCCTCACTGTCACCTACAATATGAAGAACAGAACGCCTTATTCTTTCAGAATTATTATAAACTCTTTCACCATCTACTGTTTCGGCAAGCACTACACCATTTCTGTCGAGAACATTACCCGCACCAATAAAGCTACCATCGTTCACAAGGTGAGTGTTAGCCCTAAGAGTAGCCCATTTTTCTGCATTCGTACCTAAATTGATTGCAAGATAAACAAGTCCTGCACTAAAAAACGCTACAAGGAGAAACACAACAAATGCTCTTTTAGTTGTCGATTTCATCTGTCGCCCTCCTTTTACCTTTTTGTTTAGGTTGTGGCCTTACTAAATCAGGCTTAAAGTTAGAAAATGTTCTCACGTCAACAGACTTAATAAATGCTAAAAGGCAGAAGCAACAAATAACGCTTGAACCACCTTTACTTATAAAAGGCAACGTAACGCCTGTAAGTGGTAATAAATCGGTAACACCAAAAATATTGAGCATACTCTGGAAAAGAAGCAATGAAATTGCCGCAACACCACTTATTGCATAAAAGGTCGATTTTGATTTCTGTGAATTTATTACTGTTGCAACTGCAATAAGAATAAACGTTACAGGAATTAAAAATCCCATTATAATACCAAACTCTTCGCAGACAACACCGAAAACCAAATCTTCTGCCGCAGCGAATACAGTTCTCAGTTTTCCGTTACCAAGACCTAAACCAAAAAGGCCGCCACTTGCTGAATAAATAAGTGTTCTTGTCTGTTGGTAGCCTGTTGTATCCATATTTTCCCATATATGTAAGTAGCCAGAAAATCTTGCTGCAACGTAAGGCTTGAAAAGTATAATAAGCACAGCACCCAAGGCAGCACCAATGCAGATAAGCATAATTGTTCTTATATCACCAGAGCGCATAAAAGCAATAACTATAAATGTAAAGAAGAATATAAGTGCTGCGCCGAAATCGTACATAAAAAATAATTCTACAACACAAACTGCTGCAAAAATCATATAAAGTGTAAGATGCCTTACAGACTGCAATCTTTCAAGTGTTACTGCACCCACAAAAATAAATGCAACCTTTACAAGCTCTGATGGCTGAAGCGATACACCGCCGATATTAACCCAGCTAAGAGCACCATTGGTAGGCTCTGCTATTAAGAGTGTAACGGCTAAAAGGCCCATAGCACAAACTGCTACAATGTATCTGATTATTTTTATTGCATCTATAAATCTTAAAAGTGTCAATAAAAGACAAAAACCAAGCACACCTATAACAATAGCAAAAAACTGCTTTAAAGCACCATCTGGGTAAATACTTGCAACAATACCAAGACCTGTTGAAGCAAATAAAAATGCAACCGCTTCTAATTCAAAGGTTGTTATTCTCATAAATATTGAAGCTAAAAAATAATAACCCCACATAAGAATAATCATACCAAGAAAAGCACTTGCCACTAAAAACTCAAATTTGCCATTTGGGAATGAAGTCAGAAGTAACTCTATGAGATTATAAACAGAAATGAGAATTAAGAGTAAAAAGTAACTTGGTCTTGCAATTCTCACGCTTTTGTCTTTTATATATTTGAATTTATTTACAGAAAGTGTGTATTCAAGACCGCCGAAGCCCACTCTGTCACCATCGTAAATATTAGCCTTTTTCTTTATCGTTTCACCATTTACTGTTACACCAGATTTAGAATTGGTATCAAAAATCATAAACCCTTTATTTCTGAAAGCAATAACGGCGTGAAGACGTGAAATTGTATCGAAGCCGAGAACTATATCACAGGTTTTATTTCTACCAATAGAACACTCCCTGTCACGAAGTGTAATAACCTCACCTGTTATTTCATTCACGAGTCTGCCTCTTATAGGGTCACTTGCTTTTTTAAAGAACATAGAAATAACTACTCTTATAACAACGTAAAGAGCAATAAGGAGAAGTGCATATCTTGAAACAGTTGTAAGCAAATCAAAAAAGCCTTCCATTTTTCCACGTCCTTTCGCAAAACTTCAATAAAATCTCGTTTATTATACTATATTATTTAAAAATAATCAATCTTTCTTGACAACCTATTCTTATATATTGTAGAATTAATGTATATTTATATTTTTGGAGGCAATTATGGCAATTTCAAAATCATTATATGGCGAATTAAATGGTGTAAAGGTTAATTCCTTTACAATAACAAACAAAAATGGTATGAAAGCCGAAATAATCGAAAAAGGCGCTACATTAGAGAAGCTTTTTGTAAAAGATAAGAATGGCTCTCTTATTGATATTTTATCTGGTCACGACACATTAGAAGGTCACGTAGAAAGAAGTGACTACCAAGGTGTTGTTGTAGGTCAATACGCTAACAGAATCAAGGGAGGTAAATTCTCTATTGATGGAGTGGAATATAACCTTACAAAGAATGATAATGGTATCACCTGTCTTCACGGTGGTGGCGAATATTCTTCAGCTGTATGGAGTGGCAAAAAAGTCTCTGACAAGGCTGTGACCTTTACACTTTTCAGTAAAGACGGCAACGACGGCTTCCCTGGTAACGTAAATGCAAGCGTTACTTATGAGCTCACCGACAATGACGAGTTAATTCTTACTTACAATGCAGTATCAGACAAGAAAACTGTAATCAATCTCACAAACCACGCTTATTTCAATCTTAACGGCTTTGACAGTGGTGATATTTTAAATCACGAATTAGAAATAAAGGCTGACTATTTCACACCAATTGATGAAACAAGTATTCCTGTTGCTATGTCACAAAAAGTAGAAAATACGCCTTTCGATTTTACAACACCAAAAACAATTGGCAGAGATATTAATGACACTTCTTGTATTCAGATTAAAAATGGTAACGGCTATGACCACAACTTTATTATTAACGACTTCGATGGCACATTAAAAACCTGTGCTATTGCAAAGGGTGATAAATCAGGTATTACAATGGAGGTTAAAACAACACTTCCTGGTGTGCAATTCTACACAGGCAACTTCTTGGATGGCACAGTAATCGGCAAAGCAGAAAAGCCTCTCACAAAGAGATGCTCATTCTGCTTAGAAACTCAAGTTTACCCTGATTCACCAAACCATCAGGATTGGTGCAAATGTGTTTATGACGCCAATGAAGAATATACTTCACAAACTGTTTTTGCTTTCAGTTTATAATTTCAACAATTAACATTTTGTTAATTAATACTATATTAATTGACTATATAGTTAAAATTTGCTATACTCAATTAATATTTCTTGAGAAATGAGGATAATGATGAAATTAACTCACCGCGTTTTAGCGGCTGCCTTAGCATTAGCAACTTGTTTTTCTGTTTTTACAGTTACCGCTTCTGCTAAAAAATTTGCAAAAAAAGTCAACACCAATTTAGGCGTTCAGACTCAATATGAATATGAAGCGAACAACCCTTCGTGGCTTCGTCAGCTTATAGTTAAAGAAAATATGCTCTCTGTTGATGGCATTATTACAGAGAAAGCTTTATACCCTGTTTCAAAATACCCTTATATAACAGATGCGCCATCTTTTAAAGAGGAAATTGACGAGTATGTAGAAATCTACACACTCGACGAAGAATCTCAGAAAGCGGCATATATTTATGTTTTCCAGCAATTAGGTGCAATGTCTATTATTGCTGACCCTGAAGCTACGGACCAGTCTAAAGCAGAATGGTTGAGAGAGCAAGGCATTATAATCACAGAAGAGGATGAAAAAGACCCTAACTCAATTCTCATGATTAGTGCTCTTTACGCTTTGTGGAAAAACGACTTTTTCTATGTTATTGAAGGTGAAAGAATAACTATTCCAGCAGGAACAAAGCTCGAAGCTGCTCTTATGATGTATATGGTAGCGTTGGGTGATGATGACCGTTCACTTCTCGCCTTTGTTAACAAGTATTTTAATATTACAGAAATTGTAAGTCTTGAAGACTATGTTTATTACACCTGTCTTTTCGCTTTATATACAAATGGTTACGTAAGCTCCCGTGAAATTGTAACATTACCAAGAAATGAGGCGTTTCGCCGACTTGCAATTATGTCCATTTCAAACGCTGGTATTTCAGTTGACGTCAACACTGCAACAGATGAAGAAATTCAGATTAAATATTTAGCAGCTATGCTCGGTACTCAATATAACGTTACTCTTGACCCTGACTCTACATTCAAGGCAAAAAGAGCTGGAACAGTTCATTATTATATGATTCAGAGAATGGCTTACGAGGATAAAAAACTCACTATTTCATCTTCAAAATACACTTATGAAGAAGCGTTTGACATTGTTCTCAAAAAAACCAACCGCTTTGATTTGGAAAAAGAGTTTTACTCTGATATATATGAATATGACCTTCATCTTGACCATTTCAGAGAATTACTTTATATAAACCCTACACCTATTGATAATGCTAATATAACAGTAAAAATCAATGACCAGAAAGTTAACCTTAATCAATATGCAAAGGTTCCTTTAAACAGTGACCCTACACAAATTTTACTTATTAACGTTCAATATAATGGTGATACTAAAGAGAGTACAACTTACAGGCTCAACGTTTACCAGGGCACTACTCCACCAGATGATGAAAACGTTACAGGTATCATTTCTAACGTAGGTCAGGATATTGTTCCAAATCTTAACAACACAGTTACACCAAGTTACGATTATTTAGACCCGACACTCAGTATTCCAAATGCTATGAATACACAACCAGCCCAGATTTTACATATTAACGAACAGGGTCAGTTAGTTGACAGTCAGGGTAATATTATAAGCGATTCTGTTAAAGAAAGTCTTCCTGCTGGCTTTGGCTACATACTCGGTGCAGATGGCATTGTTACAATCGGCAAGCTTGATGAAATTACAACAACAGCTAATTCTTCAACACAATCAGGAATTGACACAGAACAGATTAAAACAATCGTAATATACTTTTCTGCATTCTTAGTTATTGCTGCTATGATAGGCGGCTATGCATACTACAGAATGACTGTTAAGAGAAGAAGAACTAAGTCTGTTAAGAAAACAGATAAGAAGAAAAAAGAAAAGAAAAAATAATTTTTCCCTTTTTCTTACCAATAATAATAAATATATTTTTTAAAATCCGTTCACAATTTTTTCCAAAATTTAGTCTATAATATTAAATGGCTAACAACTAATAACTAACAGCTAATAACTAAACAAAGGGGTGTTTTTATGGCAACAGAAAAAATCCTTATAGTTGATGACGAAATTAATATTTGCGAGCTTTTAAGATTATATCTTGAAAAAGAAGGCTATGTTACTGAGGTTGTAAATGATGGCGCTAAAGCGTTAGATGCATTTAACAGCTTCAACCCTGATATGGTTCTTTTAGATATTATGCTTCCAGGTCTTGACGGTTGGCAGATTTGCCGGGAAATAAGAAAAACTTCTCAGACACCTATTATAATGCTCACTGCAAAGGGCGAAGTGTTTGACAAGGTTTTAGGTCTTGAACTCGGTGCAGATGACTACGTTGTAAAACCATTTGAACCAAAAGAGGTTATTGCAAGAATAAAAGCAGTTTTAAGAAGAATTACTCCTGTTGTTACATCAGAAGACTCTTCAAACAAGGTTGTTACCTACGATAAGCTTTCAATAAATCTTACTAACTATGAATTAAAAATAAATGGTGAATACGTTGATGCTCCTCCAAAGGAATTAGAGCTTATTTACCATCTTGCAAGTAACCCTAACAGAGTTTATACACGTGACCAGCTTTTAGATGAAGTATGGGGATTTGAATATTACGGAAACTCAAGAACTGTTGACGTTCACGTAAAGCGTTTAAGAGAAAAATTAGAAGGCGTTTCTGACCAATGGGAATTAAGAACTATATGGGGCGTCGGCTATAAATTCGACACAAAATCATAATTATGTCAAGCTTTATAACAAAACTCAAAGGCAATAAGCGTAGTGCTTTTTTCCTTAAATATTTTGTTATCTTAGCGGCAATGATTGTCGCTGGATTCATTATTACGGGCTCCGCTCTTATGGTCTTTGTTTATAATTTTTCAAAGCAAGAAACTCTACAGAATCTTTCAAGAAACTCTATAAATATTTCCAATATTGCTCAAGAGATATTGTGTTCAGATTTAGCTCTTCACAATCCTGAAGCTACGGCACTTTTGTTTTATAACAACATAAAGCTCTCGTCAGATGCAAGTAACACAACAATTTTTATGTGTAATGATGTAGGTGACGTTATCGCTTGTGCCGACACAATGAAAAAGCCTTACGAAACAGTTACCGAGGCAGTTTGTGAAGAACATAAAAACTTTCATATACCAAAAGGCTACATTGTTAAAGCCGAAGAAATTGGCTATGCAGATTACACCACATTAAGTGGCGTTTTTACAGAAACTCACGCCGTTGCAATTTCGCCTATAATGGTTGAAAATCAGTTGGTGGGCTTCACAGTCTGCACAAGTCCTGTTTCAGGTGAAATTACAACTTATTTCATAAAGCTTTTAACTTCATTTTTATCTGCAGCGGTTATTGCTCTTGTTATACTTACATTAGCACTTTTCTTCTTAGCAGATAAAATGACAAAGCCTGTAAGAGAGCTTGCTAATGCTGCTAGATGCTATTCGTCTGGTGACTTTTCATACAAAGTTCCCGAACCTTCTGAGCAGAATGAAATGACAGAGCTTATTATTGAGTTCAATTCAATGGCAGATTCTCTTGAAGCACTTGAAAACTCAAGACGAAACTTCGTTTCGAGCGTTTCACACGAGTTTAAAACTCCAATGACAACAATCGGTGGATTTATTAACGGCATTTTAGATGGCACCATTCCTCCAGAGAAGCAAAACTATTATTTAGAGATAGTTTCATCTGAAGTTAAAAGACTTTCTAAAATGGTTAATGCAATGCTCAATATTTCGAGAATTGAAACAGGCAATCTTACGCTTAACATTGACCGCTTCAATATTTCAAATAATCTTTTAAACACCTTCTTAACCTTTGAACAGCTTATAACAGAAAAAGATATAACTGTCGAAGGTCTTGAAGAATTAGAAGCATTAATTGTTCCAGCAGACCAGTCAATGCTCGACCAGGTTATTTATAACTTAGTTGATAATGCAGTTAAATTCACTGATAATAATGGCAAAATTAAAGTTGAAACAAAGCAAGATTCTCAAAGCTGTTATTTTTCAATACGTAACACAGGCTCAGGAATACCACCTGAACATATAAAGAATATATTTGACCGTTTCTACAAGGTGGATGAATCCAGAAGCGCTGACACAAAAAGCACAGGTCTCGGGCTTCATTTAGTCAAAAAAATCATAGAGCTTCACGGTGGCAAAATCACTGTAAAAAGTGAAGAAAATCAATTTACTGAATTTACAGTTAAATTACCAAAGTAATTTTTATTCAATATAGAGTGAGCGTGTTCGAACCAGATATGGTTTAATACAACCACTTTTCCCTGTAACATCGTTAAAACTCTTGAAATACGTCAGTATTCCTGCGAGTTTTGCCTTGTTACATAAAAAATTGCCAAGTATTAAACTTCGCAGAACCTGAAATGTTCGAGTTTGCGTGCATTTTGGATTTTCTTTGGTGAAGTTATACTGACGTATATCAAGACAAAAAAATACAAAAGGTGCGTGAAATCGGACATTTAAGGCATATTTGGTTCGAATACACTCACTCTAATTTCAATATTCTTCTGTTATTTTCTAATGGCAGATTGGAGGAAACTTTTTAATGGACGAATTTGTAAATCAGAACAACCCACAACAAACTGAAAACACAAATGGTGGTAGTACTAACCCTACTACTCCGCCACCACAACAAAACCCTTATTATCAGAATCAGGGATTTTCTCAACCAAACGTTAACTATCAGGGAAATATGACTTACCCTACCTCACCTGTTAATTACAACACTAATCAGCAATACAACCCACAACCACAATATGGTACTGCACCAGATACACAGTATCAGCCACAAACCTTCAATACTTCACCTTATGAAAATCCTGTAAAAAAGAAACAATCAAAAACAGGTAAAAGTGTTTTTGCAATTCTTATAATACTTTGTATTGCAGTTGCTTCAATTCTTATTGGTATTTCTATTTCAGGTGACGATGCACAATCAGGTAATGGTGGCAATTCTTCACAAAACAGCCAAAAAATCGAGGGTGCTACACCTGATGTAGAAAAAACCCCTTACGAAGCAGAAGAATACTCAGGTAAAGGTGCTATGACACCTACACAAATTTATGATACTATTAAAGAGTCAAACGTTGGTATTCTCGTTTACTACCAGAATCAACAGGCTGGTGAAGGCTCAGGTGTTATTGTTGGCGAAAAAGATGGTTACACATACATTATAACCTGTGCTCACGTTATTGCTGACAAGGGCGTTGACGTTCAGGTTCAGTTCCACGATTCAACTGAATTAGATGCTGACATCGTTGGTGTTGACTCTAAAACAGATATAGGTGTTGTCAGAGTTAAGAAAACAGGCTTCAAGGCTGCTACATTTGGTGATTCAGATTCACTTAAGGTAGGCACCTCTGTTTACGCTATTGGTAACCCAGGTGGAACAGAATTCTTTGGTTCGTTCACAAATGGTATTGTTTCATCTCTTGATAGACCAGTAGCTACTTCTTCTAACGGCTTCTACGATTTACCTTGTATTCAGCACACAGCTGCAATTAACCCTGGTAACTCTGGTGGTGCTTTAGTTAACGAGTTCGGTCAGGTTATAGGTATCAACTCTTCAAAAATCGCAGATACTGACTACGAAGGTATGGGCTTTGCAGTTCCATCTGAAAAAGCTCTTGAAATTTATAAAGAAATCGTTGCAAACGGCTACGTTACAAACAGACCAATGCTTGGTATTCAGTATTACGCTGTTTCAAATGACTCAACTTATTCAGCACTTGCCTGGAAAAACAATCTTCCTTATGGCTCAATAGTAATTGCAAGTATTGCAACAAACAGTAGCCTTAATGAAACAAATATTAAAGTTGGCGATATTATTACAGCAGTTAACGGCAAGCCACTTGACGACACTGCAATTCTTTTAGAAGCAATTGAAAATGCAAAGGTTGGCGACAAATTAAATCTTACTGTTGTTCGTCTTAATAACGCCGGTACAGTAGCTTCTACCTTTGATGCTGAAATAACTTTAGTTGAAGATAAAGGCAACACAGTTTACAACGAACCTGTAACAGAGCAGCAACAGCAACCATCTGCTGAAGATTACTTTGAACAGTTCCCGTTTAATCCATTCGGTTACTAAAATAAAATATTCGGCATATCAAAACTTTTGGTTTTGATATGCCGAATTTAATTTTTATTTTATTTCCATTTCTTGTAACTGCTTAAGTTGGTCTCGTTTTCCATAAATCACAGCCGTAATATGAACTTCTTTCAAATCTTCGTTAACCCAAAAATAAACAAGAAAATTTTTAACTATCATTCTATGTATACCATAGCTTCGCCATGGTTCTTCATCAATAAGTGCAATTCTTTTGGGCATAACTTCAAGAGAAGATATATTTTTTTGAAGTTCATTAAAAAGATTCATTGCTATATCAGGCTCTTTCAAAGTATTACTTATATACAAAAGAATTTCTCTTAACTGCACTTCCGCCTGCTCGGTAATTTTAACTTTATAATTATCCATCCAAAAGCTCCTTATGAAGTGCAGAAAAAACATCATTAGCATCTTTTGAATTACCATTTTTCGCTTGCTTCAAACCATTTCCCATCACAGAATTAAATGTTGTCGCATCCATTTCATCAAGTGTTACCGGCGTAGAAGATACCGATAATGAAAATGGTATTGCCTTTTTCATTATAATTTGTTTATAAAGCATATTAATCACAACAGACACTGGAATACCGAGTTGTGACATTATTTCTTCAGCTTGTTCTTTTACTTCTGGTTCTACACGTGCTAATACGTTCGCAGTTTTTGTAGCCATAATTCATACCACCTTTCAATAATATTATACACATTTGTATAACAAATAGCAATACATTTTGAAATTTTATTTATTTTTTTATATTGATACATAGTAAATCCCCAACCCCTAACACCCATCACCTAAAATCTAACACCCAACCCTTGACAACCATTTTAAAAACCACTAAAATACTAACATAAAAAACAAAGCGTGGTGACGAAGGTGCAAAGAATTTTAGGTTGTGTCAGAAATGCCGTTGACACTTACAATATGATTGAAGATGGTGACAAAATAGCAGTTGGCGTTTCTGGTGGTAAAGATTCCGTTTTATTATTAAAGGCTCTTTGTGGTTTAAAAGCATTCTACCCTAAAAACTTTGAAATCGTCGCTATTACTCTTGATATGAGATTTAATAACGTTGATGGTGATTTTTCTGAAATTCAGAAAATCTGTGATGAATATAATATTCACTACGAAATAAGACGAACCGAGCTTTTCGATATAATTTTCAACGTGCGAAAAGAAAGCAACCCTTGTAGCCTTTGTGCGAGAATGCGCCGTGGAATTCTTCACGACACTGCAAAAGAATTAGGCTGTAACAAAATTGCATTAGGTCATCACCTTGACGACGCCGCAGAAACATTTTTAATGAATCTTTTAAGCGAAGCAAGAATTGGTTGTTTTCAGCCTGTTACATATCTTTCACGAAAAGATATTACTATGATAAGACCGCTTATCCACTTGACTGAAAATGACGTTGAGTCAGCTATCAAACGTCTCAATTTACCTGTTGTTAAAAGCAAATGCCCTGCCGACGAAAACACAAGGCGTGAAGACGTTAAAAATCTCATAAAAGAACTCAATAAACAATATGAAGATGTGCCACAAAAAATTATTGGCGCAATAAAACGTAGTCATATTGATAATTGGTGATTGACATATTACACAAAAAATGGTATATTTAATTGTATAATTATTTTAAAAAACGGAGTGTGTGGAATGACAAATATTCAGGAAATATTCGGCTGTCAGGTTTTTAACGAAACTGTTATGCAGAGCCGTTTACCAAAAGATACTTATCGTTCACTTATTAAAACAATAAAAGACGGTAAAACTCTTGATATTGATACAGCTAACGTCATAGCAAACGCTATGAAGGACTGGGCTATTGAAAAAGGAGCAACTCATTTTACACACTGGTTCCAACCTATGACAGATGTTACCGCTGAAAAGCACGACAGCTTCATTACCCCTGTTTCTGGTGGTAAGGTTATGCTCGAGTTCTCTGGTAAAACTCTTGTTCGTGGTGAGCCTGATGCTTCATCTCTCCCTAATGGTGGACTTCGTTCTACTTTTGAAGCTCGTGGCTATACTGCTTGGGACCCAACTTCATTTGCATTTATTAAAGATGATACATTGTGTATTCCTACCGCTTTCTGTTCTTACGGTGGTGAATCTCTTGACAAGAAAACCCCGCTTCTTCGCTCTATGGAAGCTGTTGACAAACAGGCTTTAAGAGTTTTAAAGCTCTTTGGCGAAACAAGCGTAACAAGAGTTACAACTACTGTTGGTGCAGAGCAGGAATATTTCTTAATTGATAAAGAAGTTTATAACAAACGCCCTGACTTAAAGCTTTGCAATCGTACACTTTTCGGTTGCCGTTCTGCAAAAGGACAGGAGCTTGATGACCACTACTTTGGTAAAATCAAGCCACGTGTTTCAGCTTATATGAAAGAGCTTGACGAAGAGCTCTGGAAGTTAGGTATCCTTTCAAAAACAAAGCACAACGAAACTGCTCCTGCACAGCACGAGTTAGCACCAATTTTCACTTCTGCTAACGTTGCAACAGACCACAACCAGCTTATTATGGAAATGATGAAAACTGTTGCAGACAGACACGGTATGGTTTGTATTCTTCACGAAAAACCATTTGAGGGTATTAACGGTAGCGGTAAGCATAACAACTGGGCTATTTGTGAAGATAATAAAATCAACCTTTTAAATCCTGGTGATTCACCTTCACAGAACACAAGATTTTTACTTTTCATTACAGCAGTTATTAAAGCAGTTGACGATTATCAGGAGCTCTTACGTGCATCTGTTGCTACCGCTGGTAATGACAGACGTCTTGGCGCCGGCGAAGCTCCACCAGCAGTTATTTCAATCTTTTTAGGTGATGAATTAACAGCAATTTTTGAAGCACTTGAAAAAGGCGAGCTTTATAAAGAAAGAAAGCCATCTGACCTTGAAATCGGTGCAAGAGTTCTTCCTAAATTACCACAGGATACAACAGACAGAAACCGTACTTCTCCTTTTGCATTCACCGGTAATAAATTTGAATTCAGAATGCTCGGTTCTTCTGCTTCTATTGCAGATACAAACACAATTCTCAACACTGCTATTGCAGAATCATTGAGAGTGTTTGCAGATGAACTTGAAAATTCAAAGGACTTTGACACGGACGTTCTTGAGCTCATTAAAAAGACAATTAAAAAGCACTCAAGAATTATATTTAATGGTAACAACTATTCTGACGAGTGGCACAAGGAAGCTAAAAAACGTGGCTTACTTGCTCTTAACTCTACTGCTGAAGCTTTACCATATATCACAGATAAAAAGGCTATTGAGCTTTTCACAACTCACAAGGTATTTACTGAAAGTGAGCTCGTTTCAAGACGTGACGTTAAACTTAACACATACTCAAAAACATTAAAGATTGAAGCACTCACAATGCTCGAAATGACAAGAAGAGATATTCTCCCTGCAGTAATTAACTTTAAAGCTAAAGTTTCAAGTGAAATTCTTGCTCTTTCAGCTATCGGTCCAGAAATGGATTGCTCAGTTGAAAAATCTCTCTTAGCTAAAATTTCTAAGTTATCTATGAAATTAGGCAGAGCACTCAAAACTCTTGAACAACTCACAGAAAAGAGCGACGATTTCTCAACAAATCAGGCAGAAGCAGATTATTACAACGACAAAATGCTCCCTGCAATGAATAACTTAAGAGAAATTGTTGACGAATTAGAAACTATAGTAGCACGTGAAGATTGGCCATACCCAAGCTACACCGAAATGCTCTATAGTGTAAGATAATAAAAAAGAAATGATTGAAACAGAATTTTAAAAATTCTGTTTCAATCAAACCAAACACTTCTTCACTACTCACTCTTACTTCTTACTTAATATATGCGGGTATGGTGGAATTGGCAGACACGCAAGATTTAGGTTCTTGTGCCGAAAGGTGTACAGGTTCAAGTCCTGCTACCCGTACCAAAAAATCTCAAGTCACACGACTTGAGATTTTTGTTTTTATATTTTTTGACAAATTTTCACTTATTTAGAAGTTTCACTTAAGTCTTATAAATTTCGAATTCGAACCCGAAGAATTTGGTTTTAATTTATCTTTGGGTAAATTAAGTAACTTTTCTACTTCTTGATAATTCATAGACAAGCCATATACAGAAAGAGCATCTATAAATGATGCTGGAGTAAAAATACCTTCTTCTAACAAGAGAGAAACAGCATCGTTGAACATTGAGGGTAATGGAATTGGCAAACTATCATCAAGAGGTTCGTTTGTTTTTATATTTTTCTTATTCATCATACTTAACAAGTATTGATATTGACGTTGGCTAATTACCCCTAATTCTCTATTTTTATATGCCATTGCACCAATCGATACTTTCCATTTACGCTTTAAGGGAATATAACTTTCAATCCTATTTGGAATACCAATAACATCATTATAGTAAGCTGCACTTGGTAAAAGGAACTCACTGGCAAATTCATTTGCTTCTTTTTCTCTTGTTTTAAATTGTTCTCTATTTAAAATTTCTAAGTTCTCGCTCCATTCGTGGAGAATTATATGTCCAAGTTCGTGAGCGATATCAAATTGAAATCTAACTGCGGAATGCGTTTCTTTAGAAACAGCAATTAAATAAACTTCTTTACCATCTATGCACTCTCTTTGACCAAAAGCATCTACATCAGGTGTGTCAGTTTCTAATGCTGTAATGAGAATACCTTTTGATTCTAATAATTGTGTAATATTATCTATCGGGAGATTTCCTAAACCCCAATATTTTCTTAATTCTATTGCGGCTTCTTTGGGAGATAATTCAGTTTCAAAGGTTGGTAAATCAAGTTCAGGAAAATCAACATACTGGTTTATGAATGAGTATATCATTCCTAAATGTTCCAATCTTGTTTCTTGTTGAGTGCGTATTTTTGAATTTGCTCTCAACAAAGCTCTGAAATATGTGGTACCAACCTCAACGTTGGTAATATCAGGTTGACTAAAATAATCAATCGGAAAGTTCAATGTGCTCGATAATACGAACACTTTTTCGAGTGGGAGTTCTACTTGGTTGTTTTCATATTGAGAAACGGCTTGTTTGCTTACACCAATTTTTTCTGCTAATTCTTCTACTGTTAATCCATTATATAATCTGGCGCTTTTTATCCTTGTACCGTTAAATCTTTTCATAAATACACAAACTCTCTGTTAAACTAAATTATGCTTTTTCTTCGATGTTCTTAATATTTTTTAACTTTACAAATCCTTTTTGTTTAGCGGGCTGCTCTGTTGTTTCTGTTATTTCTTCGGCTTCAATTACTGGCTGGCGTGCTGTTAATACAGTTTGCATTATATCCTCTTGTTCAACAATTTCAAACTTGTTGTTAATAACACATAACTCAATCGAGGTGATTTCATCTCCATAAACATCAAAAATAACAACTACGTGAGTGAATTTTTCGTTTTTGGGATTAGGAAGAGCACTACACAGAGAAGCTAATTGATTATATCTGTCAGAAGCCTCATAACACTCTTCAAAACCCGGTTGAGATGCTATAGCTTCAAGGTCACTATTAAGAGATACAAGTGAATCAAAATACTGTGGAGCTCTTTTTTGAGGATTACCACATATATACGAAAATCTGTCTCTTCTCATTGCTGAAAATACAACGGATTTGGATTTATCACAAAAAAGCAACAGCGCCCAAGAAAACTTGCGAACATTTGCAAAAGGCAAATCCATCTCACGGAATTTTTGAGCAAGAGTTTCGTTTATTGAATCCCATCTTGCAAAAGCATAACAATTATGCGTGGTATTGAATAATCCCTGCTCCTTAAAATCTTTATACAATTCAACTGAATTTTGCAAACCATCAACAATAAGTTCTTTTGTGCTAATATCAATGTTATTAAGAATGTTGTTACTCATAGTAACCTCCTTCTAAAAGAATTTACTATATATTAGCACAAAACTTTATTATTGTCAAGTGATTATGTATAATTCCCTTGATTTTGTCAAGGTACTACATTTTTGTTAGTGAGTATCATTTAAATATTTTATTGTTGAAAGAATTTCTTTTAAATAATCCATATGCATTTGTGGTAATAAATCATTCGCCTTGTTACCATCGCTAAAAAAGTGTTTACGATTCTTTACTGTTACCAAGTTTCCATCTATGAAATCAGGTAATAACATAAATCTTTCAACTATTTCGTTATTCTCTAAAGTAATAAAAACTTTCGGGTTTTGTTCCAATGAACCGTTATGAACTACTTCATTTCTGAGTGCTTCGATAATCTTAACAGTATTACTTCTAACAAAAATGGTTTGTGGTTCATCTTTAATCGACAAACGTTTTCTATCGCCCCAAAGAATTTTTGCACTTTTAGTTTTTTTAAAACTATCAAAACTATTGTGTTTATTTTCAAATTCGTACACGATTTTTGTTAGTATATCTAAAATAGAATAAGCCTTTGTGAAATAACTCTCAAGCAATGACGAAAGATATCTTGCTTCTTGTGAATGTAACATTACTACAGTATCTTTCTGGTCTGTTGCATAGTCATTAACATCAACATTGCAAATTTGAACAAAATAATTTATTAAAGAATAATCCATTCCGTCCAACAAATTCTGAACAGTTGCAACCAAAAATTGAATGTCGACTAGGTATAAATGTTTATAAAAATTAGCTATTTCGGTTTGGTATTCTTCTACAAGTTCTAAAAATGATTCGGAATCCAATTTACAATCAGAATCGAATCCAGCCTCCTGAACAAAAATAGGCAGTTTATCCAATTCTGAATAATATTCATCTACATTTTCAAACAGCAAATCTCTAAACTTGTCATATAATATAGCCAATTCAGAATCAAGTTCAAATCTTATAGAATCACCAGTGTATATATAACTTTCAATAGAAGGTTTGGGCATTTCTTGTATGCAGAAATGCTCTATATAATCAGGGAAAAGATTGATATCTTTTGTAATTCCACATTGAAAATAAGTTTTCATTTATTTACCTCAAAATTTTGTTTTTTATTATACCAACTCGGAACAGGATTCTGCATATTGTCATACCAATCGAGCACATCTTTTGCCTGATTGAGCATGGTCTGAATTTCACCATCACCGAAAGGAATTGCCCAAGGGATTGATGAAAGCATATTGCTGCTAATATAGAGTGCAAGGAGTTTCCAGAAATCCATTGGTACTTCATCATCAAAATAGCCATTAACGATACCTGATGCAAAAAGCGGAGCAGACTGTGCACACCACACAATGCGGTTGAATTCTTCCCACGGGTCACCGAAATCGTATCGGTCAAAATCAATAATAACAATTTTGCCATTTTCAATCATCATATTACCGATATGGTAATCCCCGTGCTGATAACTTTGAGGTCTGTTTTTAAGTAAATGCCTATTGGCTTCTATGTAATCAATAATATATTTAGCACCATCAAATTTTATGGGACAGTCATTATACATCTGTATTTTTCTGTCCATCTTCTTATTAAAATGGATTTCCCAATTAGATTGGTCTGCCGGTGCAGGAATTGAATGAATTTTCTTCAGAATTCTACCTGCTTCAAGTCCAAGCGCATACTGCTCAGAGTCTGCAAGATACGGAACAACTTCCTGTGCGTCTTTGCCGTCAATCCAGGTTTGTAAAGTATAAACACCCTCGTCACACTTACCGAAATCAACGGGCTTGCACATAGGAACACCCAGCTTTTCAACCTCTTTTTGCATAAGGTACATATTCTCTCGGTTTGCACTCTTTTCAAAAGGCGTAACACGCAAAAGATATTTAGTTCCGTCAGCAGTAGTGACACAGTATTTCTTGTCACCCGACCAACCTTTGTTTATGGGTTCTTTTGATGTAAAATCAATCATTGTAATATCCTTTCAACCATTCAACAGACTATTTCAATCCATCAATAGTTTTTGTTTCTAAAACCATAATACTTTTTATTCATTATCTCAAATATCCTTTTTCTTTGAGCCAGTTAGTATATCTTCTTTTTTGTGTATCAATCGTTTTGTCTGAATTAACAAACTCAATAAATTCATTTTCGCTAACCCATTTAAAAGATATTGTTTCACCTTTTTGCAACTTTATATTATGCTTATCACAATCGGTAGTACATAAGAAACAATGAAACAAACATTTATCATCACCGAAAGTATAAAAAGCAAACTCTTTAAAATCGTTGCAAACTATTCCCGTCTCTTCAAACAATTCTCGCTTTATACAATCGAATTCATTTTCACCTTTAAGAGCTGAACCTCCTGCTGTTGCTTCGTAAAAGCCTGGGTAAATATCTTTCTTTAAATCTCTTTGCATTAGAAGATAATCACCATCTGTATGGCGAACAAGCACCTCACAAACAAGATGATAAAGGCCTTTTGGAATTGGTTCACCACGAACTAAATCTATATTCGCTAAAGTACCATCTTTATAATATCCATCCCAAATTTCCATAATTCTACTCCCGAAAGCTTTTATTTTTTCAACAAATCTTTTAATGCTTTAAACTCCAATGATGTATCAATATATTCTTCGATGTATTCGCCATCTTTCCAATACGATTTCAAACCATAAGCTTCAATTCCGTGATATGATGCATCACTTGTAATCAATCTGTATTCATCATCTATTATTTCAAGTGCAGTACAATTTGACATTGAAAGACCTACTTGCTCACTTGTTTTCAGCAATTCTTTTACATTATCACGTCTGCCCTTTTCATCGCAATGAGGTACAAATAAACCATCTACAAAACCCAAACAATCGACACCAATCAAGGGTTGGTCATCACCAAATTTTATTTTAAGTGAGTCAGAAGAACATTCTTTAAACCAACAGTTTGCACCAGCAGAAACACCACACATTACCTTGCCATCAATCCAAGCTTGTTTCAGTATTTTATCGAACCCTGTTTCTTTCCAGAGTTTAATCATATCAAGGGTATTTCCACCACCCTCAAATATAATATCAGCCCACTCAACGAGACTTTTCACAAACTCGGTATCAGTTAATTGATTGCTTTTTAAATCTTTACAAGAACAACCATACATCTCGCCATAAATATCTACCATTACCTGAAAATAACTTTCTTGCCTTTCTAATGGTTGAGCATGTGCAATCAAAAGAAAGTTAGGGTGTTCTTTACCAGTAAGTCTTATTATTTCTTTATCTTGATTTGCAAGTTCGTATGGATGGCGTGTTCCGTTTGAACGCTTTCTTCCGTTCTCGCCACCACCTATTGCAACTATTTTTCTGCTCATTAATTTCACACTTTCGTTTTTGTAATTTATAACACAACAGAGTCCTCATCCGTCAAAGCATATACTTTACATTCACTATTTGCTGATAATTTTTCAAAATCTGCTTTTCGCTCATCTATATAATGACAGATAAGAATTCCATTGAACAAACCTAAACCAGAATAATCGGTTATACCCACATTGTTTTCATCATACTTTTCTACGTGTTTAATATCTTTTGAAACAATATGTGCACCTACACTGCCACCTATGTAAACAACACCTGATTTTACATAATCAATGATATCTTTATCAAAGCCACTTTTCCTGATTTTATCAAGTGTTCCAAAGGTATTACCACCGCTTATATAAAGAACATCAATATCAAGATTTCTGAATTTATCAGGATTGTTATGGTCAAAAACATAAACATTTTCTTTTATGAATCCGAACTCTTGCATACGGTCGTAATATATGCTACCTGAAATAGCTTCTGCAGTTGCTTTTTCATTAGGTATAAACAAAAGTTTACACTTGTCTATAGGATACGGCAGATTATCCATAATTACTTTCTGTGATTCTTCATTTCTAAAATCACAAGATGATAAAATTAACTTCATTTTTGAAATCCTTTCAACCACTCAACAGACTGCTTCAATCCATCAATAGTTTTCGTTTCTAAAACCACACGGCAGTTTTGCTCTTTGGCAAGATTAATATATTTTACAATATCCATTTCACCTGTGCCAAGTGCAAGGTGATTTTTTCTGCCCAGAGCATCGTGCAAATGAATGTGGCTAAGGTGGTCTTTGTGCTTCATAATAAATTCTTCATCAGTACCACCCATGCCGTGATTGTGTCCTACATCAAAAGTCAAAGCAAAAACGTTACTTTCTAAAAGCAGTTCGATTGCTTCTTTTTGGAACTCCTCATATCCGTCACAGTTTTCAATACAGATTTTAATATCATTTTTCCCGATATCAGATTCACACATGTTTCTAAAAGCAATAATACTTTTAAAATACTGCTCTTTGTATTCAGAGAAAAGAAGCACTTTTCTGTCAAGCAAGGTGAAATATACACCTTTTGCCATATGCATATTAAGAACTTTAATATCAAGCTTTTTTGCAATTTCTATGGTATCAGCAACAGTTTTTATGTAAGCTTCTGCAACATAAGAATTGAAATCACAGACATTCAGATTTTCGTCAAGGTGAATGGTGTAGTAAATATCGTATTTATCAGCAATACTCTTGAAATAATCAACATCAATTTTATCAAGCTGATATTGTGGCAGATTCATATTAAGTTCAATAAAACCAAGCCGTAATTCTACACACAGTTTCGCACACTCGTTAAGAGTGTTGGTTTCAATCAATGTGGGGATTCCATAGTTTGTTAATTGCATTTTTTTACCTTACTTTTCAAAATAACTAAAATAAGTATAGGTTTGGGTTTTCGTATCCTATTAAATCACTATTATATGTGTTTTTGAAATACTCAATTATATCTCCCTTTTTTTCTTCTGACCACTGAGCAAAATAGTTTGGAGAAAATACCGTATTTTCGCAATTTCTCAAAACAATCTTTGAAATTAAATATTTTTGATACTCGCCAGTTGCTAAAAAGACTTCTTCTATATAATGATTTAAACACTTTTCGTCTTCTTTTCGGCATGAGAATAACACAAACATTTTATCTTTATACGGAAAAACATTGACACACAATCTTTCGGGTTCATCTTCATTTATTGCCATCTCTACTGGAGTAAAAACAGTTGAAGTAGCAAATGTTGGAACATTATCAAGAATAATGTATTTCCAAACGATATTATCATAATTCTTAGATAGATAGTCTTCGTCAAATAATTTTTTGTATTGGTAGAAAATATATGCTTTTTCAAAGAACAATACAGGTAGCAAACCATCAAGCGTAAGAGAGTCTCCGGATGCTTCACCCAATTCTACTTTTGATTGAAACATAGATTGATTCATAGTTGCAGCACTCAATGAAGATGATAATTCTTTCAATACCGAACGATATGTTAGAAGAAATACATGTTCTTTATTATCCATATCTAAATCTTCAGTATCAATTGGTCGAAACAGCTCCGTATCATGTTTGTTACACAACCCAATAAACACCGACGCTTTATGCATACTAATTGACTCATATTTACATGTTGGTTCTATTAAATTGTCTATTGTTGATTTGCTTACACAGGATTTATCAAAAGTAATATGAATCACATGATTATCTGTTGCTAATTTTTCTAAAATTCGGCTGTCTTGTATTGAATGCGAATCTATCAATGGTTCACAACAAGTTTCTGTTGGTTCTAAACATTTTGTACTTTTTAAAGAGAATGTTTTGAAGAATGCATTTTTCAACTTATTAAAACTGTCAGAGTTAGAATACACGGATTAACACTTCCTTGTTTTTTGACTTTAATATCAAAAAATAAAACAAAGGCACCTCCATAGGATTACGGAGATGCCTGTAAGTTTAGAAAGATATATATTACATCAATCGTAAACGGACAAAAAGGCTCTCCAAATTTAGGAACGTAATATTCATTATCATTTTGTCCACCTGCCTTTTAACATTATGCCATAATTATACTCTTCTACATAATTAAAGTCAATATCAATGAACATGCTGTATACATTGCAAACACTGTAACATTTTTGAAAATAATGGTGTCAAAAAGCATAAGAAAAAAGACTACACATGAATTTAATCTTGTGTAGTCAATTCTGTTTTCGCACCACTTAAAGAGAATGTCGGTTTTTTACTTGTTTTGCAAAAACCCCTAATTTACACTCCCTTTTGCGACTCTTATATTATTTTGTGTAGAGCAATATATCGGACTTGACCCCGCCCTCAGCGAAGCCGAACATAATCGGGTGTTCGCGTAGCGAATGAATAATAAACAATCCTGATTTACAAACACTTTACTGTATGATATAATCAATTCTATAAACTTAAATTTACAAGCGCAAAAAATTAAGGAGAACAAAAAATGAAATACGCAAAAACTGAAAAATATGATATTGATATAATCAGACAAAAAATTATGGGACCTAACCCGTTGAAATTAGAAGAAGAGCTTATGAAAGATAATAGCATTAACAAAGGTGCTATTGTTATGGATTTAGGTAGTGGACAAGGAATCACATCTGTATTTTTAGCAAAAGAATATGGATTTAAAGTCTATGCAACAGACCTTTGGAGTGAACCACAGGAAAATCAAAAATTCTTTACTGAAATGGGATTAACCAATGAACAAATTATTGCTGTAAAAGCAGATGCTACAGATTTAAAATATGAAAAAGAATTCTTTGATGCAGTCGTAAGTACTGATTCTTATAATTATTTTGGAAGAGATATTAACTATTTAGATGAAAAACTTTTACCTTTTGTTAAGAAAGGCGGTTATATTTATATAGTTGTTCCTGGTATGAAAAAAGACTGCCATAATAATATTCCAGAAGAATTGTTGTTATCCTGGACACCTGAACAATTAGACTATATTCATGATATAGAATACTGGAAAAATATTGTTTCAAAATCCCAGAATAGCGAGATTATTTCTATTTATGAAATGGAAAGTAATGAGGAATGCTGGAACGATTGGATACAGTGCGACAATGAATATGCCATAAATGACAGAAAAGCAATTGAAGCAGGGGCTTGTAAATATCTTAACTTTATTGCTATTGTTTTAAAGAAGAAATAAGTGCTGATAACCGGTATCATTAAACACGTAATTTTCGAAGGTGGTCTTTATGAATTATCAAATTATTCGTTTGATTGATAAACCCGAAATGAAAGAAGCGATGGCTGATTGGTTTCATAAAAAATGGAGTGTGCCTTTAACAGCATATCTTGAGAGTATGAATGACTGTCTGACAGAAAAAAACTCTGTTCCGCAATGGTATGTTGCTATGGAGGGCTCACGAATCATTGGTGGTCTGGGTGTGATTGAAAATGACTTTCATAACAGAAAAGACCTGACGCCGAATGTTTGCGCCGTGTATACAGAACCTGATAAACGTTGTCAGGGTGTGGCCGGGGCATTATTGAATTTTGTCTGTGAAGATATGAAGACAAAAGGAATTGAAGCATTGTATCTTGTGACAGACCACACTTCATTTTATGAGAGATACGGATGGGAATTTTTATGTATGGTACAAGGAGACGGAGAACCTGATATGAGCAGGATGTATATTCACAGGATAAAATAACTGTTTTTGTGCGGTTTCTTATCCCCATTTTTATTCAAGCAAGGAGATATGATATGAAAAAGTCACAAAGCTTTACAGAAGGGAAAATTTTCTCACCACTAATACACTTTGCATTACCTGTACTTGTCGCATTGTTTTTGCAGGCAATGTATGGTGCAGTTGATTTGCTTATTGTTGGTCAGTTCGGTGGCGACCTTGCCGACGTATATGTATCGGCAGTATCTACAGGAAGCCATATTATGCAAACATTAACCGTAGTTATTACAGGACTTGCTATGGGGCTCACCGTTTTTGTAGGTGAAAAAATCGGAGCAAAAAAAAGTGATGAGGCAGGAAAAATTATTGCCAGTGGTATTTTTCTATTTGGTGTTCTTTCTGTTCTGTTTACAGTTATAATGTTAATTTCTGCACCAACGCTTTCCCGACTTATGCAAGCTCCCGAAGAAGCATTTGATGATACTGTACTTTATGTTGTAATTTGTTCAGCCGGAACAATATTTATTATTGCCTACAATCTGCTTGGTAGTATTTTCAGAGGTCTCGGAGATTCAAAGATTCCACTTCTTACAGTTACAATAGCGTGTGTGCTTAATATTTTAGGAGACCTGCTTCTTGTTTCAGTTTTCAATATGGGTGCGGCAGGCGCAGCTATTGCAACAGTATTTGCACAGGCAGTAAGTGTGTTTCTCTCACTACTGATAATTCGTAAAAGGAAGCTACCGTTTACCTTTAAAATTAAAGATATTAAGCCTAACGGTGAATATATCAAAAAAGTGTTAAAGCTTGGAACACCAATCGCATTTCAGGACCTGCTCGTCAGCTTTTCGTTTCTTGTGATTATTGCACTTGTAAACAAAATCGGACTTACTGAATCGGCAGGTATCGGTATAGCAGAAAAGGTTGTTGTTTTTCTTATGTTACTCCCATCTGCTTTTATGCAGTCTATGTCTGCATTTGTTGCACAGAACATCGGTGCTGGTAAAATGAACAGGGCTAAAAAGGCTTTGTGGTGCGGTATAGCATCATCTTTGACAGTCGGGGTTGTAGTAGGATATTTCACCTTTTTCCACGGAGACATACTATCAGGCATTTTCGCAAAAGATGCAGATATTATCTGGTTAGCTGCCGATTATCTTAAAGCGTATGCGTTTGATTGTATATTTGTTTCATTCCTTTTCTCATTTATAGGTTACTTCAACGGTTGCGGATACACAACCTTTGTAATGGTTCAAGGTATTATCGGTGGTATTGGTGTAAGACTCCCCGTTTCTTGGGCTATGAGCAAAATAGTACCTGTATCACTGTTCCGTATAGGACTCGCAACGCCGATATCAACTGTGATTCAAATTATTTTGTGTGTTGCATTTTTTATTATTATGCAACAATCTCAAAAGAAAAAAGAAAACGCATTAAATTCTCAAAAAGAAATAGTATAATTTTAAATCATATCGCCATATAAAAAATAGTTCATCCAATATTTGGATGAACTATTTTTTTACACAGTAATCATATTTTCCATAACAATACTTGCTTTGTCTACATCCTTGCCGAATGCTTTAAAATTATTCATACATATCTCAACTGTACAACTCCACGTACCCTTTATAATTTCGCCATCATCATTTATAACAACGTTTACAACTGGATTTGTATAATATATTTTTGTATCTTCTTCATTATCTGAAAGCTCTATAGAAAGTCCTCTGTCGTTTAAATCCTTGACAACTGTGCTAATATCACCTACCGCTGTAATAGCGTGACCAACACTTCCGCTTAAAGCATCATCCTTTGCACCTGAAACCTGCTCTACCATAAGCATTTCAATAACTGTGCCGTCACCACTTTTATATGCCTTTGCAGAGCTTACATCTTCCACTGCAAGATTTTCAAATCCACCAGTAATTCCATCTTTTGTGGTAGAGTTACTCTCAAGAAATTTTGCAATTACTGACTTAATGAAAGACATCATTTTTGCATTTTCGCCATCGTTAACATTTATTTCTTTCATAACGATTTTCTGTGTTGATTTTGCAGTACCAGTTGATTTAATTGCAGCGTTTTTATATTCTTCTACAATTCTTTCTTTTGACCAGTTCACAGGGTCATCGTGGCTTTCGGTAGTCGCTACTTCCGTCTTAATAGTTGTTGCCTCGGTAGTTGTACTCTGATAAGACTCCTGAATATTATTTACAGCAGTAGTATCAACTACTATTGTTTCAGTATTTAAAATATTATCTGTCACAGCTTCGTTTATATTATAATTTAAAGCTGTTGTGCTCTCCAAAGTTACCGAAGCTTCTTCGCTTGCTTTACAAGCAGTTAAAGTGAAAACCACTATTAAAGAAAGCAACCAAGCAAATGCTCTTTTACTATTCATAAAGCCCCTCCAAAATGCAATCATCTATCTACAATAAATCTCAATCGCCTTTGACACAAATTCTGCTGTACCAGTGCCGTGTTGGTCTATGTTATTTTTAAATCGTTCGTCCAGAACATACATCTGACCGAGACCTTTGAGAATTTCGGTTGTGCAGGAGTAGTAATTCTCACTTATAAAATTCTGAAGCTTTGCTACAAGTGACTGTGCTTCACTCGAAGTAACCTCTGCACCACTATTCTTGCAATCTGCAAATTCTTTAAATATAGCGTTCATCTCATCTGCAAGAGCAGACCACTTTTCATCTGTATAATTTTTTGTTTTATCTTTGTGCTCGTTATATGCTTCAGTATCTCCAAAGCGTTCACGAACTTCATTTTCATAATTTCTCATAATATCACCTTTTTTCATTCTATCATACCACAAAAAAATCCGCAACCTGAATTTACAATTTCTCGGTGTATAATATAATCTGTTCTGTAAACTTGAATTGTATAAAATCCCTTTTATTAAATTCACAACCAAAAACTCTCAAGTCACATTGACCTGAGAGTTTTGTTATATCTCACCTGTAAAATTTTGAATTAGATTTCAACTGTCTATATAAAAGCAATAATCCTCTTACACATAATTCAACAGCCATTGCAATCCACACGCCGTGGAGTCCTAAAGGCTTTACAAGTAAAATTGCAAGACCAATTCTCACAACCCATATACTGCCCAAATTCATAATACTTGGCACAAACGTGTCGCCAGTGCCCCTTAAAGCACCAGCCGCTACTATTGAAACGCCAAAGAGTGGCTCTGCTAAAAGTCCTATTCTTAAAACCTCAGTAGCAAGTTCTCTTACCTCTGATACTGGTGTTAGAAGCATAAACACAAATGGGCAGAAAACCATCATAATAACTCCCGTAAGCCCCATAAATATACCGCCCAAAGCAGTACAAATATAACCGTAGCGTTTTGCTGTTTTAAAGTCATTAGCACCAAAGCTTCTGCCAACAAGCGTAGTTGCTGCATTACCTATGCCATAGCCTGGCATATAACAAAGGCTTTCTGCCGTTATTGCAAATGAATTAGCGGCTATTGCAACTGCACCTAATGGTGCTACTATCATTGTTGTTGCTACCATTGCACCACACATTGCAATCTCCTGAACGGCGACGGGAGTGCCGATTTTAAATGCAGATTTTATTATTTTTAAATCAAGCTTACTATTTTTAAAATGAAGCAAGCATAACTGCTTATTGCGAATACAACAGAAGTAAAGCATAAACACGCTTACCACTACACAAGCAAGCGCCGTACCAAGACCAGCACCTAAAACACCATATTTGGGTATAAGCAAGGCGTTAAATATTACGTCTAATACACACATTACTGCATTTAAAACACTCGGCGTTACCATATCCCCTGCACATTGTAAATATGACGATGAAAGACAATTCATCTGAAAAAATGGTATCATTAACGAGAACGTTATAAAGTAAAGGGTGGCGTCACGATTTATAGCCGGATTACCGCCTAATAATACAGGTAACGGATTACTTATTAAAAGCCCTAAAGCACACACCATAAGCGAAATAATTATTGCAGTAGCTAAGCCGTGCTTTACTATATTTTTAGTATGGTTTGTATTTTTAGCACCAACACTGTGAGCAACCTGAACAGAAAACCCCGCTGCAACAGCGTAAGGAATCCCGTTAAAAAGCCACGTTGTAGAGGCTACTAAACCAATCGAGGCAGAAGCGTTAGCCCCTAAAGCACCTACCATAGCAGAGTCAATGTATTGCATTGCTATGGTGGTGATTTGTGTAAGAATTGCAGGTAAACTCAAACGCCAGACTTCTTTTATCTCGCCTTTAAGTTCACTGTTTCTTATAGTCAGCACACTCCCACCCCCTTGTTGATTTTATTATTCAATTATATTGTTTTCCTTTGCAACCTCACCAACACAATTTGTTGTAACTGTAAAAGCCTTATCAAATATATTGTTTCTTATTTCTGCTTTCTGGAGATACTCTAAATGAACATCGTGCGTTTCGCCATAGCAATTTTTGAAAATATTGTTTTCGAGTATGAGTTTGCCGTGAACAAACTCTTTTGATTTTTCATCCATAACCTTTGGTGTATAACGAATAGTAGGAGCACCATCACAAGTTGGACCAAAATCACAAGCATCTATGATGTTGTTTCTAAAAACAATCTCTTTTGTATAACCTGATTCAAACCAGAAGTTGCAATCATCCTCAATAAGAAGTGCTGGTCCCCAGAGTTTAAAAAATCTGTTGTTTTCAATAACAACCTTACCACGTGTCGTTGCGAGAATTCCTCTGCCTGCAGTCTGACCGAAAGAACAGTTCTGCACAAGTAAATCGGGTGTCCAACTGATATTTTCAACTACATCTTTTTTCTTTTTTAGCTTTGGTAAACTCTTATCTAAATAAAGCTTGATATCTGTATCATTAATTTTTGTAAAGTTTTTGACCTTTACATTATAATATGGCTTCAAAGTGTCACATTTTATAAACTCTAATTCGTCACCGATTTCGAAAGCCTGAAAGCCCCAACTTTCATTATGCATAAAGCGAACAACAATAGATTTTTCACGCTTATTTTTCTTTATAATTCTAAGGTGTGTGCCGTGAACGTTTATGTAATCATCGTGAGCACCATAAGCCTTGCAGTTAACAACATTCAACTGCCCACGGCAACCAGAAAACTGAAAGAAATCTGCTGTGCTTGCAACTGTTCTGTGCTCTGCTGGTGTAAAATCACAATTTATAAATGATACATTTTCACAGAACTGCGAAACCATACCAAGACCGTGCATAAACTTTACTCTCATATTCTCAAAGTGCAAGTTTTTGCATCTTTCAAAGAAGCTACCAACCTGGTCACGAATTATATTTCGAGTCTGTATAGTTGTGCCCTTTTTAAAAGTAATTTCAGGATTTTTAAAATGCACCCTTAAAACATTATTGCCGAGCTCCTCTATCTTTGTAAAGTTCAAATCTGCACGGCTGAAATCACGTGTTTCAAAGGTTTCAGGGTCAAATACTTTTATATGTCTTTTATTCCCGTGATAACTATCAATCCAGTAAGGTGTGCCGTCTTTACTGTTTTCACCCACCCAGAAAAGCTCGTTACCTTGAATTTTATAAAGGCAATCATCATTTATTTTAATATCACAAACGCCGTTTTCTGCTTTTAAAACCTTAAATTCAGCCATTGTAGGGCAAGCGTAATCTATTGTAAGATTTTTCACTGTGATATTCTCACAATGGTCAAAAAGCATTGGTGTCATTTTGCCGTGAACTAAAACGCAAGCACCATTACCATCTATTACAATATTCTTTTTATTTTTTAAATAAATCGCTGTATAGCGTGTGCCATCGGGATTTTCATTCTTTTTCGCAGTATTTGAACAGTAGTAATTATGAAGCAAGAAAGAGTCATCCTGCCTTACATCATAAATTTTATTCTGTTCTAAAACTACTGCTTCGTTATCATTTACTTTTGAAAAAAGTTCGCTTAATTCATTCATTTTATATTAATCTCTATTGTCTCTTTAAGTTTTATATCGTTTGAAGATGCACCAACAAGAATTTCGAATTCACCATTTTCAACAACCCATTCATAATGTCTGTTGAGAAGCTTGAATGAATCAAAATCGAGTTTAAATGTAACTGTTTTTGTTTCACCTGCTTCGAGTGTGATTCTCTCAAAGCCTTTAAGCTCTTTAAGTGGTGTAATGATTGAAGAAACCTTATCGTTTATATAAAGCTCTACAACCTCGTCACCCTTTACTTTGCCGATGTTTTTAATATCAACTGAAACAATATAATCTAATTCGCCTTGCTTATCAATTTTTAAATTACTGTATTGGAATTCAGTATAAGAAAGACCAAAACCGAACTCGTAGCGTGGTCTTCTGCTACCCTCGAACATAACCTCTGTGTTATTAGGAAGAACTGTGTAGTAGCAAGGAATTCTGTATGAATCCTGTGGGAAGGATACTGGTAATCTACCAGCAGGGTTATTTAAACCAACAAGTGTTTCAGCTATTGCCTTAGCACCAGTTTCACCGCCGAACCAGGCAATTAAAATAGCCTCGCAGATTGTATCTTCAACAGATAAGTCTACTGCTCTGCCATTTTCTAAAACAAGCACAACAGGCTTACCTGTTTTAGCAACTGCTTCAATTAATTCACGTTGCTTACCTGGTAATTTTAAATCTGCTCTGTCATGGCCCTCACTACTTGTGAAGGTATTGTCACCACCGACAACAATAACAATGTCAGAATTCTTTGCGATTTCAACTGCTTCAGAAATACATTCTTTTTCGTCCTCGTCATAAACTTCAACAAGGTGTGGCTGACCCTCCTGAGTTTCTACGTGAAGGTCTTTAGGAATACCACAGCCGTTGCAATAATTAATCTCTACCTCGTCGCCAAGTAAAGATCTCAATTCCTGAAGTACACTTCTTAATTCATAGCCATCTGGTACAGATGAATAACCGCCCAATCTCTGACGATTTGCAGATGGACCTAAAAGAGCAATTTTCTTATACTTGCCCTTTTCGAGTGGTAATATTCCGTTATTCTTAATAAGTGTCATAGACTTCTTTGCAGCCTCGTGTGAAGCCGCAAGATGCTTTTCACATCTTATTACACTTTCGTGATGAGTTTCGTCTGTATAAGGATTTTCAAAAAGACCTAATTCGAACTTGATTTTAAGAACTCTTAAAACTGCATCGTCAATTCTCTTCATTGGAATTCTGCCAGATTTAACATTCTTAATAATTGTGCCTTCCCAGGTTTCTGTATCATAGTCACAACAGCCCTGCATATCAAGACCAGCGTTAACTGAATCGCAAATAGCATCTTCATCTGTTGCAGCTGTAAAGTGACGATTTACGAGTCTTACAACTGAGCCCCAGTCTGCTCTTACGTAACCCTTCATACCCCATTTTTCACGGAGTATATCTGTTAAATAATATTTAGAGGTTAAAACAACCTCACCATCAATAGCATTGTAGCAAGACATTACATTGTATGCCCCTGCTTTTTTAATTGCAGTTTCAAATACAGGTAAATAACTTTGCTCAATTTCTCTTCTGCCAACTCGTGCCTGGGCACAGTTTATACCATTTTCAGGAATGCCGTGAACACAGTAATGCTTTGGCTCACATACTACTGCATCATTTCTTTTAATGTCGCCGTTTTGTTGCTCACCAGTAACAATCTGATAACCCATTTCACAAGAAAGATACGTATCTTCACCAAAAGTTTCTTCAACTCGGCCCCAACGTGGCTCACGTGCAACGTCTAAGTTAGGTGCTAAAATCTCGTGCATACCTAAAGCACGTGTTTCACTTGCTATTGCTTTACCTATTGTGTTTACGTTTTTTCTGTCAAAGCTTGCGGCAAGTGCAAGTGGCACAGGGAAAACTGTTGCACCTGGCCAGAGAATGCCGTGTAATGCTTCACCAGTAAACATACAAGGAATACCGAGTCTTGAATTTTCAACAACAAATTTCTGTAATTTATTGAAAAGCACAGGGTGAGAATAGCAATCGTGAATAAAGCCGATTCCTCTGTTACCTAAAGTTTCTTTTAATTTATCTTCATTTATTTCAGAATCTATTTCTACTGCACAATGATATAATTTATGTGGCTTGGTTGAAAACTCAACGCCTCTTATAATATCCATCTGTGCAACTTTTTCTTCTAAAGTCATTATAGAAAGCAGACTTTTTGCTCTTTCTTCAGGTGAAAGTGATGCATTTTTGTAGTCCATATGATTACCCCTCAGCAGTAAAATTTCATTGGTTATATACTACCATATTTATCATATAAAAGCAATTACAATAATTGACTTAATGTAAATAAAATGATATACTTAAAACAACAATTTTTGGTTGATTGGAAGTGATTTTTTGGCAAAAGCACTTACTCCCGAAAAACTTAAGAAACAAGCAGAAAGACGAGAAAAAGAAATAAAAAAATGGGAAAAGGAAAAGCAGAGACCTAAAAAGAGTTTCTACTTTGCCTATTTAGTTTTTGTTATCACTCTTATATATGGTACCGACGAAATTGCTTCAACAATCGGTACTTTAATGAAAACTGAAATTGCAAACGACCTTTTAAGTAAGTTTGGTGAAAGTTCAATTGGTGTTTTAGATATTCTTTCAATCCTTGTAGTGCCTTTTCAGGCAATAGGTCTTTTATATAGACCACTTGCTGACAGGTGGGGCAGAAAGAAATTCTTAATTATAAATACTTTTGGTATGAGCCTTGCACTTTTAGTAATCTTCTTATCAAATAATTTATTGCTTTACTTTGTCGGTACGGCATTAGTTCAATTTTTTATTCCACACGATATGCACGTGGTTTATATTATGGAGTCGTCTCCATCAAAGCATCGCGCAAGAGTATATTCAGTAATAAAATTTGTTGCTAATATGTCTGTTATGGTTATTCCACTTTTAAGACGACTTTTAATGACGAGTGCAGCAGAATGGCGAAACGTTTTCTTTGTTCCTGCAATAATCGGTTTAGTTGCATCATTTATTGCACTGTTAACTGCAAGAGAAACTGACTCATTCATTGAGTCACGTCTTCGTTATTTAAAAATGACAGATGAAGAAAGAGAACAAGAAAAACAGAAGAAATCTTCCCAGAACGCTCAGGGTGGTTTAATTCACGCTTTAAAATTCGCATTAAAACACAAGCAACTAAAATGGCTTTATATTACTTCTGCTATTGCAAATTTAGGTTTTATAGGCACTATAAACTACCAGACTATACTTTCTTATGGTTATGCTCAAAACTATGTTGAAAAGGGTTTGTTCAGTTCTTTAGGTGAAGAAGTTATGAATGCCGTAAGTGTAGGACCTGTAACTGATGCTATTTTTATGTTCCCGGTAGGTCTTGCAGTTTCACAAGTTATAATGGGCTTTATTTCTGACTGGAAAGGAAGAAAACCAGCAGCGGTTGTTACTGCATTTAACTGCCTTGTTGCTTTCATTACATTCTCATTTGGCGCACGACTTGCCTGGGAGCCATACCTTGTCGGCTTCTTATGTGGTGCGGCAATAGGTAGTTACTACACAACAAACGATGTTTTAATTATGATGATTGGTGAAAGCTCACCTACAAATCTTCGTTCCTCATGTATGTCTGCACAATTTATTGTTACCGGAATTGGTGTAGCACTTTCTTACTCATTAAGTCTTCCATTTACACTTACACTCGGTAACACAGTAGTAGGAATTATTTCATTCGCACTTTTAGTACCAGGTTTCATTGTGGCACTTGTTTCATTATTTAAAAAAGTCAGTGAAACAAAAGGTATTGATATGGACACTGTAACTGGTGCTGAATGGGATTAATTAATAAAAATAAATTTAAGAGGGGTATTTATTATGTCAATCACTGTTGTTTTTGAAAGACTTATGGCACTTGTAAGTGTTATTGCTACACTTATTGGTTCAATAAGCTTCAACACAAATTTTTACCGTCCTTATGACGAAATTAAATTCACCATAAATGCAAATGCACCAACCGGTGAAGCTTTACCAAACGTTGTAAATAACGTTAACGTATGGTCTATTGAAGGCAATCCATTTAAAGATGCAAAAACAAACAAAGATAATAACATTTTTGAATTCGTAGAGTACGTACAGTTTATGCAATGTTCCGGCGGTACAGAAGAGAGAGATTTATTCAAAAATCCACTTGATAAAACAGTGCTTGATGACTATGACTTTACTGTACTTATTGATAACTGCCGTGGCGTTCTTAATTTA
>JAZNCY010000180.1:0-12699 GCA_045587825.1 Acutalibacteraceae bacterium | reverse complement strand
AAGAACGCTATGGTTTAGAAAATAAAAAAATTATTCTTGGTGTTGCAAATGATTGGACTGAGAAAAAGGGGCTTAATGATTTTATAAAACTTTCTGGTATGTTGGATGATAATTATAAAATAGTTCTTGTTGGCTTGGATGAAGGACAGTTAAAAAAATTACCGGGTAATATACTCGGAATAAAACGAACTCACGGACAAAAAGAACTTGCAGAAATTTATACTGCGGCAGATGTGTTTGTAAGTTTATCTTATGAAGAAAATTACCCGACAGTACATCTTGAAGCAAAAGCTTGCGGAACGCCTGTAATAACATATGATGCAGGTGGAAGTGCAGAAGCAGCGGGGAAGGATGCTACAATAATAGAGGTCGGTAATTTAAAATCGGTCTTTATGTCTATACAGCAAGGGTTTTAAGTTAAATGGATATACGATTTAATTATAAAAATAGTGCTAATAGGTAGATAGGTGGAGGAAATATCGTTGTTAAAAAAGTTAAAATCACTGCACTGGAAAATAGATTTTTTTACAGTCGGATTGTTGTTTATACCTTTTGATAATTTGTTTTTTGCGCCATCAGCAGGTTGGGCGACGATTGCCCCATTTTTCTTTTGTGCATACATTTTACAGAATATTAAACTAATAAAGAAAATAATTGATAAAGAAAAGAAATTTATTATTGCATTATCTGCTTTTGCAATATACCAAGTGATATTGATTTTTATAAATGGTTTGCATATACGGGCGCTTATTGATACTGTTGGTACATTGGGCTTAGGGTTATCGTTCTTTTTTTCATTAGTAATCCGTTATGAAATTCGAAACGAAGCATTGATGAATGAAGATGGTAAAAAGTTATTTGTAGCATATGTATGTTCTTTTATATATGGTTTGATTCGTTTGTTCGCAATGAATTTTTCTGAAATGTTGCTGAAAGTATTTACTTTGATTGAAAAGAGACCATATGCTCGTTTAGCCTTTTCTTTTACTGAACCATCATTTACGGCAATTCATATAATCGGCGTTTTGTTTTTGTTTTCGTATTTGGTTACAGATAGAAAATTGGCAAAGAAAATGTTTGTTTTAGGTGTCGCTTTTTTGGTTTTACAAGTTTTGTTAGGTGGAAGTACAAGAGCGCTTATAGATATATTTGTGCTTTTGGCACTTTTTATTGTACGATGGGGATTCAGAAAACCAAAAAGAATAGTAGTAAATATTTCAATGCTGATAACAATTGGTGTAATAGTATCTGTAATAATATTTTCTTCTGTTCGAGTGCGAAGTATTCTTGAACAAGGCGTTTATGCCGATCCATCGTTAGCAAGCAGATTCTTCAGAATAAATGCTATGTGCCAAGGTTTTTGGGATAAGCCAATCAATACATTGTTTGGTTTTGGTGTGGGGAATATGATTATTCCATTTAAATCAGGTTATGAGGCAGCTGTATCTACTTATGCAAGTCCATATTGGGTAGAGGTTTTAGAACTTGGTCAGGCACAAGAGATAGATTCGCTGTTCTGTATGTTTGTAAAAGTAGTTTCTGATTGTGGTTTGATTTTAACGGTTTTAATTTTTGCGTATATCATAAAGAAATTTATTAATCAAAAATTAGACATTTTTGTTTTATTAATGGTTTTTTGGCTTTATGCTCAGTTTGATAGTTATGCATTTTATACAGTTTGGTTGATATTATTTTTGTGTAAGTATTATAACAAGGATAAATACGGAGATACATTTATGGGCTTTTTTGTTGAAGAAAAGCTTGAGAGTGTTAAAAATTTCGTTGTTCGCCGTATAAAGACTCGATAAAGTTTGCTATATGTGATTGTAGTATGTGGAGAGTGAAAAAATGAAAATATCTATAGTAACAATATCATACAATAGCGAAAAAACTATTGAAAAAACAATAGAAAGTGTATTGACCCAACAGGTAGAAGACCTTGAGTATATAATTATTGATTCAGCATCTACTGATGAAACATTAAACATAGTAAACAAGTATAAAGATGACAGGATGAAAATTATTTCTGAAAAAGACAGAGGGATAAGCGATGCTTTTAATAAAGGTATAAAAAGTGCCACAGGTGAATTAATAGGCATTATTAATTCAGATGATGTTTTGCTTCCAGGAGCATTACAGGCAGTTGAAGAAGCATTTGCAAAAAATTCAGAGATAGATGTCTTACATGGGAACATAATTCGATTTGAGAATTGGACTGGAGATGGATATGAAGTTAAGCCGTGTACCGATTTAGAACATATGAGATGTAAGTTCTTGCTTAATCATCCGGCAACTTTTGTTAGAAAGTGTGCTTATGATAAATTTGGTTTGTTTGATTTAGATTATAAATGTGCAATGGATTACGAGCTTATATCAAAAATGTATTTCGGTGGTGCAAAATTCTTATATATAGATAAACCACTTGCAGCATTCAGAGAAGGTGGCGTCAGTGACGTGAAATTCTCACAAACAATGAAAGAACACAAAAAAGTTGCTGAGCGTAATGGAGCAAATACATTAGAAATTGCATCATATATAGGAAAATTGTATTTGAGACGTTATGCTTTGAAAATCATCAAAGTTGTAAATTTAGAGAGATTTTTAAGAAAACATATTAAAAAACAAGACATGGCTAATTAGAATAATCGACAAAACTTGTTTTATTATATGTGAAGAAATTTGATGGAAAAATTCAAGTTGAAAAGATGGGTTGTAGGTGGTAAATGGATGAATATCGCAATTGTAATTAATGAATTAGATGTGTGTGGTGGCACGCATAAGCAGGTTTTGAGATTTGCTCAATACTTGTTAAAGCAGGGCCATAGGGTTACTATAGTAACAAGATGTTTTAATTTAGATAAAACATATTCTGAATTTAAAGATATGGATATCCGATATCTTTATAAAGAGAATAAAGCCACTGATAATTCAAGTTTATCAATTTTGGGTAAAATTAAAAAAAGAATATATGCTTTAAAGGAAACGGCTCCATTGGTTAAAAAAATCCCGAGAGATTGTGATATAGTTAATGTTCATGATAAAGGAATTTTTTTAGCTGTAGTAATTTTAAAATTAATATTAAAGAAAAAAGCAAAATTTATTTGGCAGTTAAATGATTTGCCGCATTGTTTTGGTGTTGGGGTATGTGAAGGTGTACCAGATTCTGTAAGGAAAAAAATTGAACGGCAATTTTTTAAAATATTTGCAAAGAGTATTGACACAATAACAGTTAACGTAACTAAAAATGCAGAACGTGTAAAGCAATGTTTTGGTAGAGATGCAAAGGTGTTTTATTGTGGTGTGGATGTAAATGATAAATTACAAAAACATTCGTACAACATAAAAGATAATAAAGTTAATATTCTTTCTTCAGGTGTTTTCTTCCCATATCGTAATTACGAGTCACTTATTGGTGTTATAGAAAATTTAAAGAATAAGAATGTAAATGTTCATCTTGATGTAATTGGTTCAACTGAATTCGATAAAGAGTATTCAGAAAAAATCAAAAATCTTGTAAAAGAGAAGCAGCTTGAGAATGAAATAACAATCTGGGGTCAGGTTGATGATGAAAAATACGTCGAGCTTCACAATCAGGCGGATATGTTTGCATTTATCAATATAAATCAAAGCTGGGGTCTTGCTGTGTTTGAAGCTATGAGCTGCGGACTTCCTGTAATCGTTTCTGAGAGCGTTGGTGCTATTGAACTTTTACATAATGACGAAGATGCTATTATTGTTGACCCTGAAAACATAGAACAAGTTTCAGACGTTGTTTTAAAATTAATGAATGATAAAGATTATTACAGCAAAATTTCAGAAAATGCATATAAAGTAGTAAAAGAATTTACCTGGGACAAGCTTTATAGCGAAAGAATGCTTGGTTTGTTTAACGAACTTACCGAAAAATAATTTTAAGGATTGAATTATGAAATACATCATTTTAGGAGCAGGTCCTGCGGGGCTTACATTTGCAAACAAGTTAAAGCAATCAGGCGAAACTGATTTTATAGTTTTAGAAAGAGAAGCAGAGGCTGGTGGTCTTTGTCGTTCACAAGATGTTGATGGTTCTGCATTTGACATCGGCGGTGGTCACTTTCTTGATGTAAGAAGACCAAAGGTAAACGAATTTCTTTTTAAGTTTATGCCAGAGGAAGAGTGGGATTTATACACTCGTGATAGCCGTATTGTAGTTGGTGAAAACGAGGTTAATCATCCTATTGAAGCTAACATCTGGCAAATGAAAATTGAAGACCAGGTAGAGTATTTAAAATCAATTGCTGTTGCTGGTTGCAATCTTGGTACAGATATGCCAGAAGAGTTTGTTGACTGGATTTATTGGAAATTAGGCTCTAAAGTAGCAGAAGATTATATGATTCCATATAACCAGAAAATGTTCAGTAAAGAGCTCAACCAGCTTGGTACTTACTGGCTTGAAAAATTACCTAACGTAAGCTTTGAAGAAACATTGCTTTCTTGTCTTAATAAAAAAGCGTATGGTACTCAGCCGGGACACGCAGAGTTTTACTATCCTAAAAAATATGGCTATGGTGAGCTCTGGCTCAGAATGGCAAATGCAATCAGTGGCAATATTGAGTACAATAAATCTGTTAAAAAGATTGATTTTAATACAACAACAGTAACAACTGCTGATGGTGCAGAATATAAAGGTGATGTGATTATTACTACAATTCCGTGGATGGAATTTTCTGAAATAATCGGTATGCCAGAAGATATAAAAGCTTCTATCAAGGAACTTAAATTCAGCTCTGTTCAGACTGAATATCACAGTGAAAATCTTGATACAGAGGCCCAATGGATTTATTATCCGAATCCAAAGCTTTCATATCACAGAATTCTTGTTCGTCACAATTTCTGCCCTGGTAGTAAAGGCTACTGGACTGAAACAAACAGCGAAAGAATTGATATGGAAGAGCCAAACGACAATTTTAAATATATGAATGAATATGCTTATCCGCTTAATACAATCAAGAAGCCTGAGATTATGAAAAAGCTTCTCAGCTGGAGTAAGACCAAAAATGTTTATGGTCTTGGTCGTTGGGGTGAGCACGAGCATTACAATTCAGATTTAACAGTTAATCTTGCTATGGACTTAGCAGATGAGTTTATAAAATAAGAGGCGCAAAATGAAACAAAAATCTCTTAATCTTAATATGATTCTTAATGCAATAAAGGGATTAATGGCAGTTGTTTTTCCTCTTATAACATTCCCTTATGTATCACGCATTTTAGGCGTTGAAAGCTTAGGCAGATATAATTTTGCGTCTTCTATTGCTGGTTATATTATTTTACTTGCAGGACTTGGAATAAATACTTATGCTATTCGTGAGGGTGCACGTGTACGCGATAATAAAGAAAAGTTTGCAAAGCTTTCAGACCAGATATTTACAATAAATATTTTTTCAGCTATATTCGCTTTTGTTGTTTTAGCGATTCTGCTTCTGGCAGTTCCCAAATTACAGGGTTATACCGCTTTAATACTGATTCTTTCTTCGCAGATAATATTTACGGCATTCGGAACAGAGTGGATGTACTCAATTTATGAGGAATATGCATTTATAACAATAAGAAGTATTATTTTTCAAATACTTTCTATAATTTTATTGTTTTTGTTCGTAAAGACTGAGAACGATGTAAATATTTATGCGGTAATTTCGCTTGTTTCAACTTCTGGTGCGAATATTTTCAACTATTTTTATGCTAAGAAATATCACAGAGTTAAGCTTATAAAAAACGTAGAGTTTAAAAAGCATTTGAAACCAATAATGCTTCTTTTCGCAATGGCTGCCACAGTCACAATTTACGTAAACTCAGGCACTACAATTTTAGGGTTTATGTCAGGTGATGAAGCGGCTGGTATATACTTTGTTTCAGCAAAAGTTTATACGATAATAAAAAATGTGGTTGCTTCGGTTGTTATTGTTTCAATTCCGAGAATTTCTGCACTCTTGGGCGGAGAAAAGAAAGAGGAATTATCAAGGACAGTAAAAAGTATTTATGGCACGTTATTGACAGTAGTTATGCCGTTAGCATTTGGTGTTGCTGTTTTGAGTAAAGAAATAGTTTTAATTATTGCAAGTGAAGATTTTATGAGAGCTTCACCAGCTATAATAGTTTCAGCGGCAACTATGGTTATATGTCTTTGCGCATATTTCTGGGGCGATGGAATTCTCGTTCCGTTCAAAAAAGAAAAGATTGTTCTCAGAGCAACAATTATAAGTGCAATAATAAACGTTGTTTTAAATATTGTTTTAATCCCTGTTTGCAACGAAACAGCGCCAGCTATTGCAACACTTGTTTCAGAAACCAATGCATTTGTTATGTGTATGCTTTACGGCAGAAAACTCATTGGCAACATTGGTGGCTTAAAAACTGCAATAAAAACAATTATAGGTTCACTTCCGATTGTGGCTTACGCCATTTTCTTAAAGCCTCTGATTACTAATATGTACATCTACATTGTTGTTTTAGTTGCGCTTTCAGGAGTTTCATATTTAATAATTGAATTGTTGCTGAAAAATGAAGTTTTGTATGATTTATTAGGAAAAGTAAAGAAGAAATTAGTGAAATAATCTACCATATTTGTGTAGTCCAATAAAAATAGAAAATATGAACCCTCCTATGCTTATAGGAGGGTTTTGTAATTTGTTTTGTTGGATATTTAAGGATTTTTCTGTACCAAATCAGATAATAATGCTAAAACGTATTCTTTTTGTTTTGAATTTAGCTTTTGAATTTGTTCAGCAATTTGTTTTGTGTATTTAGGGTTTTTGTTATCGTAATCAAAAAATTCTTGTGGAGTTATATCGAGATATTCACAAATATATATAAATCCAGCGATAGATGGCAAGGTTCTTTGATTTTCAATTTTATTTATATAACTTTCGCTTTGACCGAGGGAAAGACTCATATCTCTGGCTGAAACGCCCTTTTCAAGTCTTAATTCTGTAAGACGTTTGTGGAATTGTTCGGTATATTTAGTGTAATCCATCAAATCACTCTCCGTATATCTTTATAGTATCTATTATATGGTTTAATAGTGAAAGAATAAGGAATGGAAAGATATATTTTTGTTGACACAGAGAAAATAAGGATGTATAATATGACAAAGAACGAAAATAAGGATATACAATAGGAGCGTTATGTTTAGGTACGAAGCGGAAATTGTTGAATATATCAACGAAATTCAGGAAAATCAAGAATACTCAATATTATTGCAGGAAAAGCTTAGTTCTATAAGCATGAATTTGAAAAATTCGGTGCAATATATGACACAGGCATTTAAAATTGAGGATGCTGAGCTTAGCAAATTGTTGCTTGAGTTATCAGCAGAAGGACTTAGTAATTTTGAGTTGTTGTCAAAAGTAGTAAAGGTGTTGTCTGGAGGAGGTGAATCAAACAATTTTGTCGAAAAAGTTGTTTTAAATGAAAATATTGTGGCAACTGGTGAACCATGTACAGATTTGCTTTCAGATATTGCATTGGAACAACAGTCAAAATTAATTTTCGAGAGTGTTTGCAGTCTGGTTGAAGACCCGAAATTGCACAAGCTTATTTGTTGCCTTGCTGATCAAGCAGATGAACATTCAATATTATTACGAGAGGCGTTTAATAAAATTCAAAGAGAGAAAGCAAAAGAAGAAATAAGAACGCCCAAACAAGCCAGAATGTGTTTTGGCACTATAAATTCTGAAATGGGTGAAAATAGTTATGAGGAATTTCAGCAGACGGCTCCAGCAGTATTAGGTGGAAGGGCTTAATTAAAATTTATAAATTTGTGAATGTGTTGAAGTAATAAACAGGTATAAAATACCTGTAAAAAAGAGTGGGCAAGTTTTGCAAAACTATTGCAAAACTTGTTGTTTTATGCTATTATTTAAGTTGTATTATTGTAGAATGCAATGTTTATGCAGAAATTAAATTTCTAATGTTAAATTAATGAAATTTTCTTTGAAAAAATTGACAAAAAACAGGAGAAGATGTCTTGAAAAAAGAAAGTAGTTCAACAAAGAAAAAGCTCTTTGAACATTGGCATAAGATTGCGGCGTTATTGGCATTGTATGATTTAATAGTCGTTGCAGGCTCATACCTTTTTGCATTATGGTTGAGATTCGATTGCCATTTTTCTGAGATTCCAGAAAATTATCTTTCTGCTTGGCAGAAATTTTTACCAATATATGTGGTAGCAAGCTTAGTGGTGTACTGGTTTTTCAAGCTTTATCAGAGTATATGGCGTTTTGCAAGCTTTGCCGAGCTTAAAAGGGTTATATTTGCAACATTGTTCCTTGGTGTATTCCACACAATTTTTATAACGCTTTTATTCCAGCGTATGCCAATATCTTACTATATAATAGGCATAGCGGTTCAGTTTGCATTAACCGTTCTCATTCGTTTTTCATATCGTTTCATTTTGCTTGAACGTAGCAGACGCACCAAAAATCCACCAAGCAGAGTTATGCTCATTGGTGCTGGTGCGGCAGGTCAGATGATATTACACGATTTACAACGTGCAAAAGTTGTTACAAAGCAAGTGTGCTGTATTATTGATGACAACAAAAATAAATGGGGCAGATATATTGACGGCGTGCCTGTTGTTGGTGGCAGAGAAGATATTTTATTAAACGTTGAAAAATATAAAATCGAAAAAATTTATCTTGCTATACCAAGTCTTTCAGCAGAACAGAAGAGAGATATTTTAGAAATCTGCAGAGAGACAGGCTGTGAATTAAAAAATCTTCCGAGTGTATATAATGCAACTGCAAGTGAAATGAAAGAAGTTGCAATTGAAGATTTATTAGGCAGAGAAACCGTAAAGGTTGATATGAGGGAGATTTTCGACTTCATATATGACAAGGTTATTTTAGTTACCGGTGGCGGCGGCTCTATTGGTAGTGAGCTTTGCAGACAGATTGCAAAACACAATCCGAAACAACTTATAATACTTGATATTTATGAAAACAATGCTCACGCCATTGGTCTTGAGCTTAAGGATAAATATCCTGACTTGAATCTTCAGGTGTTAATTGGTTCTGTTCGTGACAGTCGTCGTGTTAATCAGGTTTTCAGTAAGTATAAGCCAGAAATTGTGTATCACGCGGCTGCTCATAAGCACGTGCCATTAATGGAGGCAAGTCCGTGTGAGTCAATTAAAAACAATGCCATAGGCACCTACAAAACAGCATATGCTGCTATGATGAATGGCTGTAAGCGATTTGTATTAGTTTCTACAGATAAAGCGGTTAACCCAACAAATATAATGGGTGCTTCAAAGCGTGTCTGCGAAATGATTATTCAGACGTTTGCAAAGAAAATAGCTGAGGGCAGAGCTTATGAGCTTTTACCGCTCAGACTTCATACAGATGATGAAAATACCGAGGATGATGTAATCTGTGTTCGTAATGACGAAGCACCAGATACAGAATTTGTTGCAGTTCGTTTCGGCAACGTGCTTGGTAGTAATGGTTCGGTTATTCCAAGATTCAAAGAGCAGATTGCAAAGGGTGGTCCTGTAACAGTTACTCACCCGGATATTATTCGTTATTTTATGACTATTCCAGAGGCATCATCGCTCGTTTTACAGGCTGGTACCTATGCAAAGGGTGGCGAAATATTCGTGCTGGATATGGGTGCGCCAGTTAAAATTGATGACCTCGCAAGAAACTTAATTAAGCTTGCTGGTTTTAAACCAGATGTTGATATTATGATTTCTTATACAGGCCTTCGCCCAGGCGAAAAATTGTATGAAGAAAAGCTTATGTCAGAAGAGGGCTTGAAAACTACCCCGAATAAGCTTATTTATATTGGTAGTCCGATTCCTTTTGATGAAGATGAATTTTTAAGTCAATTACAATCTCTTATGAATGTAGCTTATGCTGGTAATGAAAACGATATCCGCAATGTTGTTGCCCAAATCGTTCCAACCTACCACCCAGCAGGCGAACACGGCTCTGAATACAAAGGCAAGGCTTATAAAGAGCAGATGGAAGAGATTGAGGAAAAGCTCGAAAAAGAAGTAGTGCTCAATAAATAAAAGGTGTTATTAAGCAAAAATGGAAAAATTTGAAAAAAAGATTTGGTTAGCGACCCCGACAATGCACGGGGAAGAAATGGAATATATCAGACAAGCGTATGAAACCAATTGGATGAGTACAGTCGGCGAAAACATCAATGAAGTTGAGCGTATCGCCGCAGAAAAATCTGAGATGAAATATGCGGTTGCACTTTCTTGTTGTACTGCAGCACTTCATATTGCAGTAAGACACGCTGGTGAAACTCTTTATGGTAAGCCTGCAATCAGTCACGGTGCTTTAGAGGGTAAAAGAGTTTTTTGCTCAGATATGACATTTGATGCAACTCTCAATCCTGTTGTATATGAGGGTGGTATTCCGGTATTTATTGATACAGAAGCAGATTCCTGGAATATGGACCCCGTGGCACTCGAAAAAGCATTTGAAATGTATCCCGATGTTAAACTTGTTGTTTCTGCTGAGTTATATGGCTTCCCAGGGCGTATGGATTTAATTAAAAAAATCTGTGAGAAGCACGGGGCACTTTTAATTGAAGATGCTGCTGAAGCTATGGGTGCAACAATCAATGGTAAACAATGCGGTTCTTTTGGTGATTATTCTGCAGTGAGCTATAATGGTAATAAAATTATTACTGGCTCGGCTGGTGGTTGCCTTTTGACTAATGATATTGAAGTGGCAAACAAAGCTCGCAAGTGGTCAACACAGGCGAGAGAGAATGCTCCTTGGTATCAGCACGAAGAGGTTGGCTACAATTACAGAATGAGTAATGTGGTAGCTGGTGTTGTACGTGGTCAATATCCATATTTAGAAGAGCATATATCACGTAAAAAGGCTATTTATGAACGTTATAAAGAAGCATTTAAAGATTTACCTGTTAAAATGAATCCAATTGTGGCAGAGACTGAACCAAACTACTGGTTGTCTGCTATGATAATTGATGAAAATTATATGTGTAAACAAGTCAGGGATGACTCTAAGGCATTATATATACACGAAGATGGCAAAACTTGTCCAACAGAAATTCTTGAAAGATTAGCAGAATATAATGCTGAGGGCAGACCAATCTGGAAGCCAATGCATATGCAACCAATGTATAGAATGCACGAATTTGTTACTCGTGATGGTAGTGGTCGTTGCAGAACGAATGCTTATATAGCAGGCGGTTGCGTTGACGTTGGTGCCGATATTTTTGAACGTGGTCTTTGTCTTCCAAGTGATATTAATATGACTGCGGAAGAACAAGACAATGTTATTGAAATTATAAGAAGTTGTTTTGAATAATTAAAATTTTCAGGGGTGCAGGATGTACGCTAAGGTTTTTAAAAGAGTAATAGATTTTTGTGTGTCGCTTGTAGCACTTATCTTGCTTTTACCAGTTTTTATAATATTAAGTGTAATCGGTGCAATTGCTATGAAAGGCAATCCGTTTTTCACTCAGTTAAGACCAGGTAAAAAGGGCAAGGATGGTAAAGAAAAGATTTTCAAGTTAGTAAAATTCCGTACTATGAGCAATGCAAAAGATAAAGACGGCAATTTATTACCTGATGATGTAAGATTAAACAAATATGGTAAATTCCTTCGTAGCACTTCTCTCGACGAACTCCCAGAGCTCTGGAACATCCTAAAAGGCGATATGTCAATAGTAGGTCCAAGACCGTTGTTGATGCGATATTTGCCTTATTATAGGGATGATGAAAGGCTGCGTCACAGTATTCGTCCAGGCTTAACAGGTCTTTCACAAGTAAATGGTAGGAACAATTTGTCTTGGGACGAGAGATTGAAAATGGATGTAACATATGTAAATAATATTTCATTTTCTCAAGATATAAAAATTATTTTCCTTACAGTTAAAAAAGTCTTAATTCATGAAGATATTACAGTTGATGGTAATTATATTATGCAAGATTTAGATGTTGAAAGGGCTTCTGAACATGAGAGTTATTAAATTAACGATAGAAGAATTTGATAGATGGAGAGAAAGTATTAGAATTCTGTTTAAAGAAGCGGTAATTGTTAATTTCCCTAATAATAAACCAGATGAATCTTATTATATCGAAAGCATAAAAAAACTCAAAAGCTATATTTCAGAAAATAATGCAGTTGTTTTTTTGTGTTTAGATAATGAGAATGTTTTAGGAATGGCGTGGTGTCATTCTATCCAGAGATTTAATGAAAAAAGATTGCATATAGCAAGTATAGCAACAATGCCAAATTGTCGCAATATGGGTGTTGGAAAAAAATTACTTGAAGATGTAGAAGCATATGCGATAGATAATCACTATATGGGTCTTGATTTACTCGTAACAGCAGATAATGAAAATGCTGTTAGCTTCTATCAAAAAAATGAGTTTCAAACTGAGAGACTATTAATGAAAAAGGAATTTAAAAATGATAATTGAAAAAACAGCGAAAAATAAAAGCAATGCTTTGAAAAGATTATATTATTTTAATAGTGCAAGAGATGCATTCAAAGAAATTTTAAAATATTATAAGAGCCAGGGTGACTATACTTTGTTGCTACCTGGATATATAGGAATATCACCTAATGAGGGAAGCGGAATATACGATCCAGTGGTAGAAACAGAAATAAAACATATTTTCTATCAAATGGATAGATATTTATATGTAGATTTAAATGATTTTGAAGAAAAAT